>JAZBNU010000147.1:0-5010 GCA_036350815.1 Desulfopila sp. | reverse complement strand
TCGCTCCTTGGATGTGTGGTGGAGCCACTGGCTGCCGAGCATGAAGTTGAATGGATTGATGTGTGCCGACTTACTATGCAGTATTGCACCACCTGCATGGCCTGTCGGGAAAAAGAAACATGCATTTTACCTGAAGATGATGCTCACAGGGTTGGAAAAATTATTCAAGGTGCTGATGCGCTGGTAATAGGGACTCCGACACACTGGGGAAACATGTGCGCGCCGCTGAAGCTTCTTTTTGATCGTAATGTCCCGGTATTTATGGGAGAAAGTCCAAAAGGAATGCCGGTGCCAAGGCAGAAAGGGAAGCGTGCCGTTATTGTGACGGCATGCACGACCCCGTGGCCTTTTAATTTCATCCTTTCGCAGAGCAGGGGTGCAGTCAGGGCAGTCAGAGAGGTTCTGCATTATGGGGGATACAGGATTGTGGGTACGATAGTTCAACCGGGAACCAAGAAATCAAAAGAGATTTCATCTTCTTTGCGTTTAAAGGCAGAGCGTCTAGGGAAAAATCTGCGGTAGAGAGGACCTCTGCGTCGCCGATACCTATAAGAATACAACAAGGAAAATATATATGCCCCGGAAAAACAACACCTGCAAGGCTGAGCTGGTACCTTTCCATGCATTCGCCTTTTTTTTACTGATTTCATTCGGTTTGGCCTGGGGGATTCTGGGGCTGTACATCTTTGTTCCGGAACGTACGGGAAGCCTGTTTGGTCAACTCAGCGGCAATCATCCACTCTTCTTCCTGGCGGTGTATGCTCCTGCAATTTCAGCATTCATTCTGGTTGCCCGCAGTGGAGGGCTTGCGGGTCTGCGGCAGTTCCTCGGACGGGCATTGCTCTGGCGCTGCAGCGCGTGGTGGTATGCTTTTCTGCTCATCGGTGTACCGTTGATCTTCATTTGCGGCTCCGCCATCAGGGGGAACCTTTTTGCGGAACCGTTTCCCTTTTCTTCTTTTCCGGCGCTGCTGCTGGGCCTTATTCTTGCTGCCGTCAAAGGCCCGGTTGAGGAGTTCGGCTGGCGGGGGCTCGCGCTCCCTCTTCTGCAGAGAAAGCTCGCTCCAATCTGGGCCGGGCTTGTTCTGGGTGCAATATGGGGACTATGGCATATGCCGGCGTTTCTCTTGAGTGGAACCCAGCAGAGCCAATGGTCATTCGCACCGTTTTTTGTCGGATGTCTGGCAATAAGCGTTATCGCAACTGCATTGTTCAACAGGTCCGGCGGCAGTATTCTGTTGTCAGCGTTTTTCCATTTCTCGCTGATGAACCCGATCTTTCCGGATGCGCAACCCTATGACACATACCTGCTGTTCATTGCCGCATCCTTGATATTCTGGTACAACCGCAAGGATATGCTGAGAAAAGAGGGTTCCGTCACTGAGGTTATTCCACCCCGGAAAAATGAGAGAGATGGCAGTCAGATAATGTCCTGCACAATAGACAGCCATTGAAATCAGGATGGCGGATGTCGGCTGATTGAATGAGCAGCCAAAGAAAATTTTTTGCCTATGATGTTTATATATGTGTTTTCTGCAATCCTGGGATTTGCTCTGTTGGCGCTGTTGCTGCTTCGCCTGTGGGACCGGCGTGCAGAGCGTATAGAATGGCTGCGGCTGGCTGCTCTACAGGCAGCAGAGCCGCAGGAATATGATCCTTTGATGGTCGCCGATTTGCCCGAAGCGGCGCAGCGGTTTTTTAATTTCGCCATTACTCCCGGCACCCCTTTGTTGACAGTAGCTGAAATTGATATGGGAGGCTGGTTCAGCCTGGGCTCGCGGGAAGATCCGCAATATCGGCAGATGGAAGCAAAACAGATTCTCGCTGCGCCTTGGGGATTCCTTTGGAAGCTTCGTTTGCCGGGTACAGTGCCGATCTCCGGTTCTGATTCCGGCCGCTGGACCAGGTTCCGTATTCTGGGGCTGCTTCCTGTTGTCCGGTTAGGGGGCGAGGCAGACCACAGCCGGTCTGCATATGGTCGATATGTTGCTGAGGCCGTTTTCTGGACCCCTGCGGCCCTGCTTCCCGGCCCGGGAGTCATCTGGGAAGAAGGGGATGAAAACAGTGCCCGCGTCACTGTAAATCATGCGGGATTATCACAGACTGTTGCTATAAGGGTGGGGGGAAATGGTCAGCCGATTGAGGTGTCTTTTTTGCGTTGGAGCAACGCCAATCCTGAAAAAACGCATCGACTCCAACCATTTGGTGGAAAGATGTCAGATTTTCGAGAAGTTCAAGGCTTTCGCCTTCCTTTTGAGGTCGAGGCGGGCAATATGTTTGGGACGGAAGACTACTTCCCCTTCTTCAAAGCCGAAGTTCAGTCGATACGGTTTGTATCGCCTGGGGCATGATGATAAAGACCAAGTCTTGTTGTCTAAAAAATAACGACGGTTCCAATAAGGGTACACTGCAAAAAATCGGCTTTTTCTAAAGACATCTTCAACAAAAATAATTATGAAAAACAGGAAAGTTTTACAAAGTTTATCAGTGGCCCTGGCAACAGTTATATTTTGTTTCCAGGTTCCGGTAATTGCTAAAGGTGATACGGCAGTTCATGAGATAGGCCAATTGATTGCGTTCATAAAGACTTCGGAGTGCAGATTCAACAGAAACGGCAGCTGGTATGACCCAGCAGAAGCCGCAGACCATCTCAACAGAAAGTATCAGTATATCCAAAAGAAGGGTTTGGTGAGTACTGCAGAAGATTTTATTACAATTGCTGCAACAAAAAGCAGTTTTTCGGGGAAAGAATATGTTGTGCAATGTGCAGGGGAGAAACCCCGGAAAAGTGCTGCATGGCTGACAGATGCTCTTGCTCAGCAGCGAAAAATGCAGGTAAAAAACAGGAGAGAGTAATGTTAAATGCTGAGTTTCTGATTACATCATTGATTGTTGTCCTTATACCGGGGACGGGGGTCGTTTATACGGTATCCACAGGTCTTTTTCTGGGGTGGCGGGCAAGTGTCGCTGCGGCTCTTGGGTGTACGGCAGGTATTATTCCCCATCTGTCTGCGGGCATATTGGGATTGTCTGCTCTGCTGCATCTCAGTGCCGTGGCTTTCCAGGCGATGAAATACGCAGGAGCAATGTATCTGCTCTATCTTGCATGGTTGATGTGGCGTGATACAGGAGCACTGCGTCTTAACTCATCTGCCGGTCCCAAAAGTTTATTGAAAATTGCAATAAGAGGGTTCCTGATGAATATCCTTAATCCCAAATTATCCATATTCTTCCTGGCTTTTCTCCCTCTTTTCGTTTCGTCGGAAACATCATCGCCTGTTTTTGACATGTTTGTTCTGAGTGTGGTTTTCATGGCGATGACGTTCGTCATCTTTGTCGTATATGGCGTATTGGCGAACGGAGTTCGAAAAAACATTGTCAACTCACCGCGAACGCTTGTCCGCCTGCAGCGATCATTCGCGGCAGTTTTTGCGGCTCTCGGGGCCAAACTTGCGGTAACGGAGCAATAGAGAAAATAGCAGAGGAGAGGCCATGAACCTGTTTCGAGTATATCTTATTGTGGTTTTTGTATGCCTGAGCGGATACACATATTTTGTGGGGAGCCGGTATGGGTGGGATCTCCTTCCCATATTCTTCTCCAGCATTACTGAAATGAGCTGGTCGGGTCAGTTCAACTTGGATTTTATGACTTTTCTCGGACTTTCGGGTATCTGGGTGGCCTGGCGGCAGCAGTTCTCTGCCAGTGGTATTGCATTGGGGGTTGTCGCGTTTTTTGGCGGCATGATGTTTCTGGCACCTTACCTTTTGTATGCAAGCATTCAGGCAGGAGGTGATATAAACGTTGTGTTGCTGGGGAAAAGAGGTTCAGGCCGACCCTGTCCAGGGAGCATTTGACCTGGAGTATATATGAAAAGGGTTTCTCCTGTGTCTTCCTAAACTATGGTATTCCATGATTCTTAGTCAAGCAGGTCAGCATTATGCGATACATTACAATTCTCTACTATTGTGTCACAGTTCTTTGCGTGTCCGGTTGCTGCGCCTTTCCGTATCGATCGGAGCCACTTGCTGAACTGCATGTGATTGGGGTCTATCACGGGTATGCTGCCGATCAACAGGCAATTAGCCGCTCAGCGGGATTGATTATGGCCAGTTCCTATCAAGGTAAGGGCCGCAGCGCTGCTATGCAGAGGCATAATGCCACTCCCGGCTCTCAGGCTCGCCAGCGTACTGGTGATTCTGCAACAGGATTCGGAGAGGTGACAGTCAACGTTTCACGAGGAGAGAAACCGATAATTTTGGCTGTATCTGCATATGAGAAAACCAATTGGAAAATCATCCCGCAAGAGAATGTTGTTATAGAAAAGGTGATATTATCGGGTTATCACCAGCAGACTGTAGAAGGCATCAAACAGGGTACGCCCATCGAAGTCTACACCTATGACAGTTCGCCTTGTGAAAACTGTTATCAGGGGCAGGGGTATTTCTATTCATACGAATTCCCTCCTCGCGATAAACTGAAGCAGATAACCGGCCTGGAAATAACCTCGTGGCAGGGCAGGTACAGCGGTAAAGAATTCTCAATTTTTAAGACCATTCCAATACTGTCCCGATAAGCTGGATCGCCTGACTGTCTTCCGTGGAAGGGAATCGTTCCTGTTGCCAAAGAGAAGGAGCGAATGTGATTTGTTGTTCAGTCCGCTCCGACATCTCAGGTGAGAATGGTGGTGAGTGGGGACATCTGTAGTTGGACGATTTGGACGGTTCTGCAGGCAGTGGCCTTCTTTGGTGTTTTTCGTCAATCACTGCCATGTCCCAGGGCTTCCCGAATCTTCAGCGAGAGTTCGCGCTGGCTGAATGGTTTCTGGATAAAGTAGACATGTTCGTCGAGTACGCCGTGGTGGGCGATCACATCAGCGGTATAGCCTGACATAAATAGGCATTTCAGCTTGGGATGTCGGGGCAGTAGTTTGTCCGCCAGGTCACGGCCGTTCATCTCCGGCATGATCACATCGGTCAAGAGGAGATGGATGGCGCCACCATGCTGCTCGAC
>JAZBNU010000146.1:0-7937 GCA_036350815.1 Desulfopila sp. | reverse complement strand
TTAATGGTCTTCATGATTCTGGGCATGGCACTTGCTGAGTCCATCGCCATTTACGGGCTTGTTATTTCTCTTATCCTTCTGTACGCAAATCCATTGCTGTAGCAGATATTGTCAGAGAAAAGATCAGTTTTTTGATCGAGAAGGCCGCAGAGGTTTCTGCGGCCTTTTTGCGTTCACTCCAGGAAAAATGAACAGTATATCAATGTGACCATGCTGCCCATTGAAGATGATAGTATTATTCATCCTGTAAAGAGTAAAAAGGACAAGGAACTGCCGCCTGTTGGAATTTTTTTTGTCACCCCGGGGGAGGCATCTACAGCAGTTGCCGATGTATTGCAGGATGGCGGTGAACGAAGGTTTCTGCACAACTCCAATCTTGCCGTGAGCCGGGATGGAGGGAGGTTTGTTGCGGGGCCTGCTTTAGGTGCGCCGGCAGCGGCATTGGTCATGGAAAAACTGATTGTTCTTGGTGCTCAGCGTATCATTCTCATGGGGTGGTGTGGTGCTGTTGACCCTTCCTGTTCTATTGGTGATATTATAGTCCCCGACAGGGCGGTTGTCGGTGAGGGAACATCTAAGTATTATGGTAATAATGAGACGGTTAAACCATGTGCGGCAAGCAATGTAGTAATGAAAAAACTGCTGGATAGAGAACAGTTGGGCTATCGAGAGGGGGCCATATGGTCGACCGATGCACCGTATCGTGAAAGCAGAGAAATGCTGCGAACTCTTCAAATGAAATACCAGATACTTGGCATCGATATGGAATTTTCCGCTTTATGCAGTGTGGCGGTATTTCGTTCCGTAAGCTTTTGTGCCGTACTTCTAGTTTCTGATGAATTATGGGGCCCTCGATGGAAACCTGGATTCAAGGATCGCCGCTTTATTGAAAGGCGTAAAAACATTTTAGAGATGCTGTTGGCGAGGAATGTGGAGTGAATATGAAGGCTATACATGTTACCAGCCTCGGATGCCCTAAGAATTTTGTTGACTCCGAAGTGATGATCGGCCTTTTGCAGCAGGATGGCTGGCAGATTGTCGAGCAGCCTGAAGATGCCGATGTTTTGCTAGTGAATACCTGTGGCTTTATCCAGGCCGCGGTTGAAGAAAGTATAGAAGAGATACTGACTCTCTCCTCCTATACTTTTAAGAAAACAAGAAAGCTCGTTGTGACTGGGTGCCTGGTCCAGCGGTATCGTGAAAAACTGCAGGCTGAACTACCGGAAATCGATTTGATGATTGGTACGGAAGGTGTAAAAGATATTCATGTTCTTCTACGAGGCCTTTTTGCCGGAGATCAGGTTCAGAAGCTCCATCTTCCCGAACGTTTTCTGATGAATGCTGATCTTCCCAGGAGAATTGCCACGCCATTCTACCGAGCCTGGATGAAAATAACCGAAGGCTGCAGCAACCATTGCTCATACTGTATGATTCCTTCCATTCGAGGGCCTCTGCGCAGCAGGGAAATCAGAGACCTCACCCAGGAGGCACGTCGTCTTGCTGAAGAAGGGGTTGTTGAACTGACATTGATTGCGCAGGACCTTACTGCGTACGGTACTGAAAATGGTCAGAAATCGACTTTGGTGCCGCTGCTCCATTCGCTGCTGGAACGAACTGCAATCCAATGGATCAGGCTGCTTTATCTTTACCCGACAGGTGTAACGGAAGATTTGCTTGAAATTATGGCTGGAAACAGCAGGATTCTTCCCTACCTTGATATTCCCATGCAGCATGTCAGCACTGAAGTCCTGAAGGGAATGAATAGAAATTATACGATAGATTCTCTTGTAAAAATAGTCGAACAGTGCCGCCGGTATATACCAGACGTAGCACTACGAACGACATTTCTCGTTGGTTTTCCAGGAGAAACTGAAGCAGATGTTCGTTTGCTTGAGTCATTTCTCGAGAATATGAATATCGATCATGTAGGAGTGTTCCCCTATGCGAATGAGGAAGGATGTCCTTCTGAATTTTTTCCTGGACAGCTTCCAGACGAGGTGAAGCAGGAAAGGCTTGATCGTATCCTCTCCCTTCAATCTCAGATTTCTGAAAAAATCCAGCAAAAGTATCTTGGTAAAATCGAGCCTGTTCTTATAGAAGGTGTCAGCAGGGAAACTGATTTGCTTCTTGAAGGAAGAACGCGCTATCAGGCCCCTGACATAGATGGATGTGTCTATATCAATGATGGAGAGGCAAGCCCGGGAGAAATTGTGCAGGTGCGCATCAGTGAATCGCAGATCTATGACCTTGTAGGTGAAATTCTCCGCTGAAGTGGGAGAAAATCAAGTTTTCCAAGCTCGAGAGTAGCACTGTCCCAGGTGGTTCATCAGCTGATGTTGCGGCGTATGTGCAAAATCCGGACTGAGTAGAAAGGAGAGATGCCCGCCACCTCTGTCTGTCAGCACGAGTGGCCTTCAGAGGCACAGCGCATGCCAGGGAAGACTTAGGCGAACAGATGACGCAGCCTGAATAAGCTTCCGGGAATTCCTGTCGGAGCTCAAAGTGGGGAGAGCTGTTTTAGAGATGCATTTCGGCAGTATAATCGTTGAAATGCATCTCAGTGGCTAATTTTTACTGGAGTTAACCTGTTCTCGAAGATCTTTGCCGACTTTAAAAAACGGCAGCTTTTTCGGTTTCACCTTTATTTTTTTTCCTGTTTTGGGATTACGGCCTTCATAGCTGTCGTAATGTTTGATGACGAAGCTGCCAAAGCCACGAATTTCAATGCTTTCTCCTCTGGCAAGCGCTTCCGTCATGGTTTCAATAACAGTATTGGTTATCGCAGCAGCTTCGCGATGCGGGAGATTGATACTCTGCGCCAGAGATTCGATGAGTTCCGATTTATTCATGCTTTGCTCCTGTTCCCGTAAGTTTTTTCCCCAAAGTGACTTTCATCCGGAATACTGTTAGGGTGCTCAGTCGTTTTTCGCAGATAAAACAATAAAGTTATAGAGTTAAACTGCTATAGCGACGGTCCAACACACTTCCTTCTCCTGGACAAAAGCTGTAGTGATTCTTTACTAAGGTATTGATTTAATGTGTAACTGACTAGATTTAATCAGCTATTTTTCCTTTTGTAAAGGAATATTTTTAAATATTTTTTTTAAATCTTTTGGAGTTAAGGTACGATAGCTGCCCTGGCGCAGATTTCCAAGGCTCAAGTTGCCGTAGGCTATTCGTTTAAGCTGGAGAACTGGGTGCTGAATCGCGCGAAACATCATCTTCACCTGCCGCTTTCGTCCTTCATGAATAGTTATTTGTATATGAGTGGTTCGTTTTGCACTCTGGAGGATTCTAACGGATGCAGGTGCGGTAGTTCTGCCTTCGAGAACAATGCCTCTTTCAAGAGATTGGATGTCCTGCATATCAGGCCTGCCGGCAACAACTGCCTCGTATGTTTTGGTTACTTCATAACTCGGGTGCTGTACTTTCTGTGCGAAATCCCCATCATTGGTGAGAATGAGCGCACCTTCCGTGTCAAGGTCTAAGCGGCCGACCGGAAAAAGTCTGGTATCCTTGATTTTTACCAGGCTGGTGACAACCGGCCGTCCCTGTGGATCAGAAAGTGTTGTTACGAAACCTCTGGGTTTGTTGAGAAGGACATACACCTTAGTCTTCTCAGCGGTAACGAGTCTGCCGTCGAAAAGTACCTGCTGGCGCTGAGGATCAATTTTTGCTCCCATATCAGTAATTACAATGCCATCTACAGTGATGTGCCCTTCACGAATAAAGACCTCGGCTTTTCGTCGAGAGGCGATGCCGCATTGGGCAAGGTATTTTTGCAAGCGGATCTGGTCGCTCATCGCCATTGAACCGGAATAATTCTAGGATATTTTTCGTCTACTCTGGCGCGGGTAGCGGCATCAACTTCAAGAACCTCGGTATACCAGGGTTTCAGGCGGCAGTCTATTACGATCGGAGGTTCCAGGCCGACGTGGAATCGTTTGACGTTCCGTGAGGCGCCATGAATATCGGCAGCCGGCTCAAAACGGGTGAAAAATGTCCAGAGAAACTCCTGTATTGACAGGGTGGCCTCTGCAGTATTATCGACCAGGAGAATAACAGGCCATTGGGACACTTCAGCGGCACCTGCCAGCCGTTCAGCCAGTCCGGTTTCCTCTTTGTAAGGGACACCTTGAACAACAAGCGTTCCTGGAAGAAAGACTCGCGGGTGTGAACATCCCTGCGGCAGAGTAGCATTGAAGGACCTGGGTAATTCGCGTATTTTTTCTTTTCCAAGCCCCATCAGCATAGCCTTTGACCCCTTATTGACTGATGGCCCGGTATAATCAAGGGTATCTTGAGAAACATTGGCAAAAATGAAAAGATCGCTGTCCCAGTGGACACGTTCGAGTATATGCGTCCACAATGAACTGAAATCGGTAATATCGACATCTCCATCGGTGATGAGGAGAAATTTGGTAAGCGAGAGCTGTCCCTCACCAAGTATTCGCAGACCGCTGGCAAAGGCTTCCCTTGGATACCTATCTGCAACCCGGGCTGCGGCAAGACAATGAAAGCCTGTTTCGCCGAAGGTCTTAAGCTCTTTTACTCCCTTCATCACCAGTGGAAAAAGAGGGGAGAGCAGTTCCTGGAGAAAGTCGCCGATGAAGTAATCTTCCTGCTTGGGTCTGCCTACAACTGTAGCGGGGTAGATGGCATTTTTCCGATGGTAAAGATGGCTTGCCTGAAATACGGGATAGTCATGCTCCAGTGAGTTGTAGCCGTAATGGTCTCCAAATGGACCTTCAGGTCTGCGAAGGTGAGGGGGGACTATTCCTTTTATGGCAAATTCCGCCTGGGCCACAAGATCGTGGCCACCCAGAGGGTCGTGTATCATTTTAAGTTTTTCTCCCATCAGAAGGGAGGTGAGGATAAGTTCCGGGATATCCTCAGGCAGGGGTGCAATGGCAGAGAGCATGAGAGCGGGGGGGCCGCCGATATAGAGAGTGAGGGGCAGGGCCTTGTTCTGTTTTTCCGCTTCAAAATAGTGATACCCGCCACCCTTGTGTATCTGCCAGTGTATACCGGTTGTAGTGTCGTCATACCGTTGGATGCGATACATGCCGAGGTTATGCCCTCGCCCGTCGGGATGTTCGGTATAGACCAGGGGCAGGGTGACGAAAGGTCCGCCGTCACTGTGCCAGGAAGTAAGCATGGGGAGTTCGCTTAAGCGGGGCGGTTTGATGCAGTTATCGAGAATTGGTGCGGAAGTAGTACGCTTTAGACCAATTTTTACGGCATCTTTGAAGATATTGCGATTTTCCCAGAGTTTCCCTAGCGTTGGCGGCATTATTGTTTCCGCCAGATGGACAACATCCTGGACAAACTGCTGCGGCTTTTTGCCAAAGGCGAGTTCCAGCCGCTTGTTTGTCCCGAACAGGTTGGTTACAACTGGCAATGACGAATTTTTCACCTTGCTGAACAGCAATGCCGGTCCCTGTTGTGCGATAACACGTCTATGGATTTCTGCAATCTCAAGAAAGGGGTCAACCTCTTCGTCTACGACAAGGAGGTCGTTTTCGCGCTGAAGAAGATCCAGATATTCTTGAAGATTCGAAAGGATGGTTCGGCTCATTTTTTCACGCTTGGTGGATGATTGTCGTGAGAAGTATCTTTGAGAAAGAGAGTATGGTATTCAGTTTCGCTGAGATGCCGGCGAAGAAGACCTGTGAAGGTATCGACAAAATCGTTAATCTCCTGGCAGCTGGCCCGTTGCGAGAGGGTTTCGGCAAATTTTTTTTCGCCTGCGAGTTGGAGGAAGCAGGCGAATGATTCTCTGTCTAATTCCTCTGTAAGGCCGAAACACATTTGATCTGATTTGATAGTCATGATGGTATAGGGTAGAATTAGGAGTTGTTATGTTTTGTCGCCGAATATGCGCCACTTGACAGTGCGTCTGCGTGGACCGTCAAATTCGCAGAAAAAGATCTTCTGCCAGGTGCCAAGAATAAATCGCTGGTCCTCGATGAGCAAAGTGAGGCTGCAACCAATAAGAGAAGCCATTATGTGGGCAGGAGAGTTGCCCTCGAGATGCTTGAAAGGAAACGACATTGGGACAATTTTCTCCAACCCGTTGATAATATCGACTTTTACAGCGGGGTCTGCTCCTTCGTTAATGGTAAGCCCTGCTGTTGTATGCGGATTAAATATCAGGCAGAGACCACTGGTGATGCCGGAACCATGAATCTGTTTTTCCAGCTGCGAGGTTATATCAATCATTTCCATCTGTTTTTGGGTGTTGATAATTAAGTCTCTGCTGATCATGTCTCAACTGTTGGAAAAAGAGTTTGCAGTAGAGGAAATTCCGGGAACAACCGGTGAGTTGTTTTTCCTTCCTCTGTCTAATGTTTCAATGTATACGCCACTATATGTTCTTTTTTTCCCACAGTCAATTATTGATGCCACGGCAGAAAGGAAAGCTGATGATAGAAAGCTTGAGGCCGGCATGGAAGTGAGAGTGGGAGGAGATGGTCGAGGGCATTAAAAACTTGGCATTTGACACGTATTATTTGTGATATACAGTTATCAACTGGGGTGAAAATATGCATAATCTGATTATCCTTATTGGATATAGAGGGGTTGGTAAAACTACGGTCGGTAGGAGACTGGCCGATACGTTGGGATATGATTTCTGTGACACTGACAAGGCGATTGTTCAACTGAAGAATAAAGAAATAACCGAAATTGTGCAGGAAGAAGGCTGGGACAGGTTCAGGAAACTTGAGAAAAAAATTTTACAGTCACTTGGAAAGCTGCGCCAAACAGTAGTGGCAACAGGAGGCGGGGCAGTATTGCACCAGAGTGAGTGGGAAAATCTGCGAAAAGAAGGAATAGTTTTCTGGCTAACTGCGGATAAAAACATATTGTTAGAGCGTATCCGAAGGGATTCTTCTACAAAAGGACAGCGTCCGTCACTCACCGGGGCGGATGTAATGGCTGAGACAGAGCAAGTACTGCGGCTTCGGGCGCCGCTTTATGCATCAACAGCTCATCATCAGATCGATACAGGAAGAAATGATGTAGAGGAATCTGTACGAAAAATCCAGCGTCTTTGTGTTGCGGCGAACTAACCCGGTTCTTGAGTGTGCGGGGAGGTCTTCTCCTCCATACCGAGAGATAATTTCGTCTGCTTCGATGAAATGTGACGGTTTTGGTCTTCGTGAGCGGTGACAGGTGTTTTCAAGAGAGATTTTCATTCAAACAACTATGACTGGCGGGTAATGAAGTGCTCAGACTAAAGAAGCGTATGATACAAGAGATTGGGGGCCTATGAAAAAAACAATAAAATCGCCTGGAAATATCTGGCTGCTGACTCGAGAATATGGAGGATTGGCTGGTGCCGGAGGGGTTAAGGATGTCACAGAACAACTCTCACAGGCATTAGCAGCGTGGTCCGGCCGTAAGGTAAGTGTTGTTTTGCCCCGGTATGGTTTTCTCGATCCGACTCGTCATGGCTTTTCTCTTCTGCAGGACCCTCTTGAGCCGGACAGAGAGCTTGTTTTCGACGTTGAGATGAACTATGCCGGTCAGGAGCGGCGCGAAACTTTGACGGTCTGGTACGCCAAGTCGATGAAAGTAAATATTTACCTGCTGGACAGTCCCCGGTTCAGAGAAAAAAGCGGTGTTTACACCTATACCGCCGCAGATGAAGTGGATAATCCCACCTGGCAGAGAGGAGAAGGGCATTTTGACTATTTTGCCATGAATCTCCTGCTGCAGAAAGGAGCAATTCAGCTTCTGTTGTCATTGCAGGAGTGTCCTGACATTATTCACTGCCACGATGGTCATACAGCCGTTCTTCCAGCAATAATAGCTGAAACTCCATGGTTGAAAAACTATTTTCGCCATACCGGTTTTCTCGTTACAGTCCATAATGCCGGTGTTGGGTATCATCAGGATGTTGCCGATCTTCCTTACGCCAAGGCGATGACGGG
>JAZBNU010000145.1:0-7125 GCA_036350815.1 Desulfopila sp. | reverse complement strand
TATAGTTTGCCGATAATGCAATTTCAGGCATATAAAGACTCCGGGCCGCGGTGCGTTTATGACGTGCCTGCTCCAGGCCGGCATGGGCAGCAGCCAGAGTGTCACTGTCGGCCGTCAACGTTTGCCATGCATCAAAAAAACTCAGATGTTTCTCTGCAGCAGAGACCGGAAATGCTGCAAGACAGAGCATGCCAGTAAGTAAAAAGCAGATGAATTTTCCTGTTGTCACTTTTTCCAAAGTTGCCTCTATACCTTTTTTTGATGACGATTCAGCCATGAGAGGAATATGTCTGTGTTTGACTAGCATCGTTTTGATCTCCTGCGAAGAAAATCACACGTCAGGGTGATCATAATGTCGTGTACCAATACTAATCACTACAATATATTTCAGAAAAGCAGGTTAGGCTGACCACTATATAACTCAAAACAGAAAACGCAACAATAGAGTATATAGGGTACCTGTTCCTTCCTCCGGCAGAGGAAAGTTCGGAATGAGTAGTAGTTATTTCAAGAGATTAGACTGTTGGAGGCATAGGCACAGAAAGGGTGGCAGCCACACTGCGCAGCAGTTCTGCCTCAACCGGATCTATTTTGCCATCGGCTAGAACACAGGAAACACAGCCCTTGATAAAAAGTGCTTTGGCCTGAGGGCTGAGCTGCTGCAGTTTTTGCAATGATTTCTGGAGTGAAGCGAGGTTGATGTGTTCGGCGGGGATGCGTTCGGTTGCTGGAAGGCCTGTCTCTTTTATGGCTCTGCTGAAGACTTCGGACTGTTCCAGTCCATCGTGCCGGGTGGAATACGCCAGAACTGAAAGCACCATGGCGCATTCATGGCCGACCTGTTCTAGGTCATGAATGCGCGTGGTCGTGTTGTCTATGGGTTTTTTAAAGTAATCATCAATATAGCTGCTGACAATTCTGAGGAGGCACCATTCAAAGAGGGTGATTTTGCCATCGATACGAATAAGGGAATTGAGGTTGCCCAGAAACAGCTGAGCCTGCTTTTCACTGAGACGGCGCAGTGACGGGAGGCTGAGTTCTACCAGAGCAAGTCGCTCTTCCGCCTGTACCGCCCTGCCGGTCCGGATCAGCTTGCGAATCTCCGGGGATATGCCTGGTGCGGCGGAACTTTTTAGATGGGACAACTGCTGCTCCCTAACAGTGCTGCTGTTGTCAAGTATGAGGTAGAGAAGTACCGCCTGAGCGGAAAAGGGATCTCTGGCTGCACGAAGAAACACATCATCAATATTTTTTAGGAGCTGTTTCGCTTTGTTGATATCGTCGTTGCCGGGTCTGCCTATGCGGGAAACAACGCTGCCCGAAGTGAAACCGGCGGTGGCAGCAGCTGGTCCGGAAGGGCCGCTCATTTTCTCATGGATGGGGCCATCTTCTCCTGCTGCCGGCAGCGTGCCGTCCCAGTCCGGTAGAATGCGGCGGATTCTGTCTTCAAGACGCGGATGGGTTGCAAACAGCGAGGTAAAGGCAATTTTGGTTCCCTGTCCGAAAAGAGCATGGCTCAGTTCTTCGGTTTTCGGATCGGCAAGCAGAGAGCCTTTCTGATGCGCACCGATACGCAGCAGTGCCCCACCGATGCCGTCGGGATTGCGGGTAAATTGCACGGCTGCTGCATCGGCCAGAAATTCGCGCTGTCTGCTCACTGCAGCTTTAATGATTTTGCCGAAAAATGTACCGGCATAGCCGATCATCAATAATCCCAGGCCCAGCAGGACTCCACCGCCTTTTTTCCCTGAGCCGGATGAACCTCGTAAGATGTAATGGCCTATTAGACCTAAGAGCAGAATACCATGGAGAATGCCGACCAGGCGGATGTTGAGACGCATGTCGCCGTTGAGGATATGGCTGAATTCATGAGCGATGACACCCTGCAGCTGTTCCCTGTTCAAGGTTCGCAATGCCCCTTTAGTTACGGCGATGATGGCGTCGCTGGTGGAAAATCCTGCGGCGAAAGCGTTGATTCCCTCTTCGTCCAGGACATAGACCTGAGGAACCGGTGTTCCCGAAGCGATGGCCATTTCTTCAACTATATGAACAAGCCTTTGGCGCGACAGGTCCGGATCGTCGGCGAATACCGGTTTGGCACCGTACATGGCGGCGATGGCATCTCCACCTCTGGAGAGCCTGCTGACCTTGTAGAGGGAGCCGAGGGCGACAATCATTACTACTGCGGTACCTATACCGAAGAATATCGTCCAGTCGAATGCGGGTTGATTGGCGTTTCCGTCAGTTACTGGCTGAAAGAAACCGAACACCAGCATAACCACAAGGTTGGTCAGCACGATCAGAGAAAGTACCGCCAAAAAAAAGAAGAATACCAGCCGTCCGGTATTGCGGCGGGCATGGTCTTGCGCCGTAAAAAAGTCCATAGCCGGATGCCAGCGATTTAAAAAGATACTTTCGGGGCTGCCTGAATTGCCTCACTGTCGGCAAACTCGAGCAGAGATGCATCCTGGCCGTGTCCAAACATGGAAGCGACGATAACCTGAGGAAACGACTGCTTATAGGTATTGTAGTTCATTACCTGGTCGTTGAAGGACTGACGGGCAAAAGAGACCTTGTTTTCAGTGGAAGTCAGTTCCTCGCTCAGTTGCATCATATTCTGGTTGGCCTTGAGATCAGGGTAGGCTTCCATAACGATATTCAGACGACCAAGGGCTCCCGCCAGAGCGCCTTCCGCACCGGCCAGTTGCTGCATGGCTGCCGGACTTCCCGGTGCAGCAGCGGCGGCAGCCAGCCCCTGGCTGGCCTGGTTCCGGGCATTGGTGACCGCTTCCAAGGTCTCTCTTTCATGCTTCAAATACGCTTTCGCCGTCTCTACCAGATTGGGAATCAGATCATAGCGCCGCTTCAATTGTACCTCTATCTGGGCGAAGGCATTCTGGAAACGGTTGCGCAGGGCAACGAGGCGATTGTAGATGGTGATGAAATAGATGGCAAAAAGTGCGATAACGGCAAAAATGACAATAACTGATGTGCTCATCCTTCTCTCCTTTTGAAAAGGTAAAAAAAAGATCGATTCTGTTTCAGGATTTTTCGTTTGACCGGTCGCTCTTTGCGAGACAAGGCTACTCTTCAAAGCTCCCGGTTAGAGCCTCTGCCTGCCCTGATAGGTAGTCCGGATGTTTCCAATCCCGCATGGTATGCCTCTATTCCGGCACTGTAATGTGTAGCAGTCTATATTCTTTTTAGCAATATTTCCAGAAGTTTTACAGGGGGTCAGCAGGTCAACCGCACCGTTTCCAATTTATAATAATTCCGAAGAGCACCCGGAAGGCAAATGGATTTTTGATATCTGTATACCGCTGAAGAACAGGGAGTGTCCGGTGTTGAAAACGCTAATGGCATGACGGAAGCGACCAGTGGGTGCTGCGTGTCTTGGTCTCAATCGCAGAGGAGACTCCTCTTTTTCCCTGGCGTGCAGCCCGTGTCTGGAAGTGAGCTGGTATCCTCGCCGTGCATGTCAAACGAGTGTTTTGTCCACAATATCAGCCCATCCTGTTTTCTGAATATCCAGGGCGATGAACGCAGATACCAGCTGTTCATCGCCCACTAGAATTTCATCTTACTCTTCCAGGTAAGATGAAAACAGCTTCGCTCCTGTCATAATTATGCAGATACTTCCCCCTCCAGATTGACCCATTATGTTTTCGTATACAACACGGATGACTGATCGGAATTTCCTGTTTGATCTATCAGCAGAGCTTGTGTAATAGTGCTTCGAAATGTGTTGAAGAAGAAGCTGTGATATTGGAGAAATATGTTGAACCCCATTGCTTTCAGGCTGAGCCCGGGGCAGGACCTGAAGAGAGAACTCGATGCAGTTGCTGCCGGAAATACTCTTTGTGCCGCATATGTTATAACGTGTGTGGGGAGTTTGAAGAAAGCGGTTCTGCGCTATGCCAATCAGGAGCATGGGACCGAACTGGAAGGCTTTTTTGAGATCGTCTCTCTGACGGGTACTTTTTCAACCCATGGGTCTCATTATCACATCGCCATCTCAGATGACCTGGGCCAGACTATTGGCGGGCACCTGTTGGAAGGCTGCCGCATTTATACGACAGCGGAAGTTGTTATCGGCGTCCTGGACGATGTGGAGTTTCTGCGAACATTTGATCAAAATACCGGATTCCCGGAACTGGAAATACAGCCTCTGCAGCTCAAAAAAGGAGAGTGACATGGCGCAGCAAAATACTGTGAAATTTACCTTTTCAACGATGACTCTTGCATTGATTGCCATGGCCATCGTACTGAACATTGCCATCGGCCAACTTGTGGCCTTGCTCAAGCTTCCCATATTCCTGGATTCCATCGGCACTGTTCTGGTGGGCATACTTGCTGGTCCTCTGGCCGGTGGCTTGACCGGTCTGTTGACCAACCTGATCTGGGGAATGGTGAGCTCACCGGTGGCTGCTGCGTTTTCCCCTGTGGCAATGGTGATTGGTATAGCTGCAGGACTCTGTGCGAAGTACGGTCTGTTCAAGACTTGGTGGCTGGCTGTGCTCAGCGGAGTGATAATTACTTTTTTCAATGCCGTAGTGGCGGTTCCCATCCGGCTCTACATGTTTGGAGGCATAACAGGCAGTGGAGCTGATTTCATGACCGCTTATATGCTCGCGCTTGGGAAAGATTTGTTCGGTTCTGTTGTTGTCACGGTTTTCACTTCCAATCTGCTTGACAAGGTTGTAACTGCTCTTTTGGCATGGGCTGTGGTAAAGGGTCTTCCCTCGCGAACACTGCACCGTTTTTCCAGGGAGAAACGTGTCGCAACCTGAGAAAAACCGGAGAAACGACGACGCTGTGCTCTATATACGCGGAGAAACCTGGCTCCATAAATCTCATCCTTTCAACAAACTCATTTATGTGCTCCTGACGGGAGTTGTGGCTTATCTTGGGCCTGAAACGATGTTGCTGGAAGGTTGTTGCATCGCCTTGAATTTCGCCCTGGCTGTGCAGGCAGGGATTTTCAGAGCCGCATGGGGTCTGTTTTGGCGGACCATGCTGCCGCTTGCGCTGTTTATGACAGCGATACACGGCATTTTTTATCCCGATAATCTGACCGTTCTCTTTTCGTTGTTTGGCCAGTATTACTATCTGGAAGGTTTTGTTTATGCCGGCAATATTCTGCTCCAGCTCGGAGCATTATTGACAGCCTCTGCACTTCTGGTTTTTTTGACGAACCCGGCAGATCTGATAAGTGCCATGACTCAGGCCGGTTGCCCGCCCAGCCTTGCATACCTCACAGGCAGCCCTTTACAGTTGCTGTCTGTCATGCGGGCGCGGATACAAACCATTCAGGCAGCCCAGCGTGCTCGCGGACTGGAGTCCGAGGGAAATCTGGTGGTCCGTTTTCGCGCACTTTTTCCTTTGGTGGTTCCTCTTGTTCTTGGGTCTTTGATAGAAATTGAGCAGCGCTCTATTGCCCTGGAGATTCGTGGTTTCAACTCTCCTGGCCCAAAAACATCATGGCGAATAATTGAAGACACGGCAAGACAGCGCGCCTTGCGTCTGCTGATGCTTTGTGTGATTTTTCTTCTTGTCATCCTCCGTATTTTCTCGTAATGCCGGCTCTGTGCTTATCTCATTTGACATTCAGCTATCCGGATGCTGCCCGGCCGGCTCTTGCTGACATCTCTTTCCAGGTAGAAAAGGGTGAAATGATTGCTGTAGTCGGAGCAAATAGAAGTGGGAAGTCGACACTCTGCTATGCCATTGCGGGCGTTGTTCCCCATTTTTATCATGGTAAATTTCGAGGGCAGGTCCGGATTGGGGAAAAGACGACATCAGAGTATACTGTTGCTCAACTGGCACGCTCTGTCGGGCTGGTACTGCAGATACCAGGAAATCAATTGTCTGGGGTACGGTCGACGGTCTTTGAGGAGGTAGCCTTTGGCCTGGAAAACATGGGAGTAAAGCGAGAGAAAATTTATGAACGGGTCATGGCGGTACTGGAATTGACCGGGTTGGAGTCTTTCAGTTCGCGTTCTCCTTACCATCTCTCCGGTGGAGAACAGCAAAGACTGGCTCTGGCTGCTGTTCTGGCGATATCGCCTGATATTCTCGCTCTTGACGAACCAACCACCTTCCTCGACCCCGATGGAACCCGACAGGTATATGATATTCTGCACCAGCTGCGGTGCCAGGGGAAAACCATCATTGTCGCAGAACAGCGTCTTGAATGGATTGCTCTTTATGCTGACAGAGTTATTGTACTCGATAGCGGCAGAATGGTTTTGCAGGGAAGCCCGGCAAAGGTATTAACGGATCCGAAATTGAGGGAAGCCGGTCTTGAATGGATGCCGTACACGGAGGCAGCCGTACTTGGGAAAAAACAGGGCGTCTGGCCTGAAGAGCGGGAATTACCGGTCAGTTTTGCTGATGCGGTTGATGGTTTCAGTGCCAGCTGAGGAGCAGAGATTGACAGGATGCGGATACGTTTAGAGAGTATATCTTTCCGTTATGATGATACCTTCCCTGTACTGAACAATATCTCCCTGGAGATCGAACAGGGAGAACAGGTAGCATTATTGGGCCATAACGGCTCGGGCAAGACCACCCTGGTAAAGCATTTTAATGGTCTTCTCCACCCAACAGAGGGAAGTGTCACTCTGGGAGAATGGCAGACGCAAAGCAGGAGCGTCGCCCAGCTGGCCGGCAGGGTTGCACTGTCCTTTCAGAACCCTGACAACCAGCTTTCCAGGCGCACAGTGCGAGATGAGGTTGCTTTCGGACCCAAAAACCTGAAATACGGAACCGAAAGAAGAACCATTCTTGTTCAAAAGGCTTTGCAGCTTTTTGATCTTGAGCGTGTCCAGGACCGCAACCCTTACGATCTGGGGTACAGTGCGCGTAAATGTGTTGCTCTTGCCTCGGTCATTGCCATGGATAGTGCTGCTGTCGTTTTTGACGAACCGACCGCGGGCTTGGATCCTCGGGAGCTTGTTTTTTTTCGTGAGGCACTGGCATGGCTGCGTCAGACCGGTAAAACCGTTCTGGTGATCAGCCACGATATGGACTTTGTGGCATGCCATTTTTCTCGTTTGATTTTGCTGGAAAAGGGAGAAAAAAAATATGATGGCCCAGTCCGCTCAGCATTCAGCAACATCGATC
>JAZBNU010000144.1:0-9148 GCA_036350815.1 Desulfopila sp. | reverse complement strand
TAACGAAGAAAAATACTTAGAAGTCTGTTGGAGTATGCCTTTTCGTCCATATCTTCGTTGTTTCCAGAAAATCAATACCCGCCAATATCGAATACACGGCTGCAAGGTAGAGCATTCTTCAAAAGTATCTCAAGGTATCTTTTTTATGCCACCAGACGAAATATGTTGTGGTTTTACCATTTTCTGGGTACATAGCCTGTGCTGATTCCTCGGCATGTCGGTCTCGTTTTCTTTTGAGATCGGAAGATTTCTATTCCCCCATGAGGAAAATAATGCTGCTGGAGTTGGAAAAGCAGGTATTGGAGCTTTACCGGAAAGCTGATAGTGCAGTCTCTAGGTATCGCAGCGCTGCAGGCCTTTTCTGCCCGACCGGCTGTGTGGAGTGCTGCCGTTCCAAAAAGGTTGAGGCCACGGTTCTGGAGATGGTGCCGCTGGCCTTCCATCTTTTCAGGACAAATCAGGCAGAACTGCTTATCAAGCGGATGGAGAGAGAAGAAGGCGTCGAGTGTATTCTGTTCCGGGCGGATCTCTTAGGTTCACTGGGGGGAGGCTGCAGCCAGTATTCTCATCGTGCTCTGGTTTGCCGGCTTTTTGGGTTTGCCGGCAACAACGACAGAAACGGTGTGGCACGTCTGGCTCTCTGCCGGGTTATGCGTGAATCGCTGAAGAGGGAGAATGATCGTTTCGAATCTCCATATTTACCAATTTTTCAGATGTATGGTCTAGCCATAACCGCCCTGCACCCATCTTTGGGGGCGCGGCGCCTGCCTATTAATCAAGCATTACTGCAGGCGTTGTTGAAGATAGGGTTGGCTATTGATCTTGGCGAGCTATGCCTGACCCCTAAAAACATCGATTTTCCGGACGATACCCCCGATACCCGCCCCTTCAGTCCTAATAGACGTGCTGCCTGATGTTGTTCTTGGTGTTCCGTTAGCTCCTGTAGTAGCTTTGTTTTCTGATCATTGGTAATTCTTCAGGTTCGTTTTTCTCTCTGCTCTCCAACCATGCTGTGCTCAAACTGCATGCTGTGATGGATTATTCTTTTGACTTAGAAACATGCATATGTTAATAAGTAAATACTTAAATAATAGTATTTCAAAGACCATGTTCGTTAATAACCGAACTGAGAAGATCGCAAGAGGCTGCAGTTGAAAGATTCTATTGTGACACTAAAGGAGACGCGATGAAGAAAGGTGAAAAACTGGTAATTATCGGATGCAGTGGCGCTGGTGGTCCCATGGCAATGATGGCGAAAAAACTCATGCCGGAGATTGATGTTACGGTGTTGCGCAAGGAGGAGTTTTTTATTGTCCGGTGAGCGTTGCCGCATGTTGTGGCCGGTCTGGCCACAGGCGAATCTATTGTTGTTCCCGATCAGATGTTGAAAAATATGGGGATTACGGTAGTCCATGATGAGGCAGCGCAAATAGACAGAAAAGCGAAAACAGTGCTCTCCTTGGAAGGAAAAGTGTTCCCGTACGATAAGCTTTTTCTGGCCACAGGGTCGCGGTCATTTATTCCTCCCATGGAGGGGCATGATCTTGATGGAGTATTGTCTCTGCGGGGGCTTCCTGATGCAGAAAAAATCCGCCAATATGTTTCAACACAACAATGCCGTAATATTGTTTTTATCGGAGCCGGTTTTATCAGCATGGAAATTGCCTCTCTCCTGGCAGAGACGACACCGGACAGTTATTCGATCTCAGTAATAGAATTGATGGACAGGCCGTTGCCGTTGATGCTGGATAAGGATATGGCGGATTCCGTTCAGGAATATCTGGAAGAAAAAGGCCTTGTCTTCTATACCGGCAAGCAGGTTGAAAAAATTGTAGGAGAAAACGGTAAGGTTACCGGTGTTCAATTACTTTCCGGGGAAATCATTCAAGCGGATGTTGTTTTTATGAATGTCGGGGTTCGACCTAATATCGAACTTGCCGCTGATATCGGTCTTGAAATCGGGAAATTCGGTATCAAGGTCAATACGTTCCAGGAAACATCCGATCCTGATATCATGGCCGGAGGTGATTGTGTTGAAAAATTCAACTTTATTACCGGCAAACCCACCGGTGGTCAGTTGCGTGGTCCGGCTGTCATGCAGGGGCGCCTTGCGGCAAAACGTCTTGCGGGTTATGCTATTGAATTTCCGGGAGTTTTGGATGCCGGAGGGTGCAAGATGTTTGATATGACCATAACCGCGACCGGACTGTCGGAAGAGGCGGCCAGCAGAGAAGGCATCGATACGATCTGCTCCATAGTGGAATCGCGCAGCAAGCATGGCATGATCCCGGGAATGAAGCCCTGGAAAATCAAGCTTGTATTTGACAAAAACAGTAAAAAAATTATAGGAGGCCAGATTGTCAGTCGCGCAGTTGCTCCGGCGCGGCATATAGATACCGTCTCCGCCTTTATCCTGGCAGGGAGAACAATTGCAGAGCTGACAACCTTCACGTCGGCCTGTAATCCGGATATTTCTTCAGAGCCCAGCGCAGAACCGATTACCATCGCTGCCGAGCAGGCTCTGCACAAGCTTGGCCCGGCTGCGTACAGGTAGAGAATGTCTCGCACTACGATATTGTCGCTTTTCACCGGTCAGTATGCGTCGTCCGGGAGGATTCAGCCATGCCGTGCGAGGGAAAAAATACCCGAAACAGAGTTGGAAGCGGAGTGAGAATAACCTGCTTCGCTTCAATTCTGTTTTCTTCTCCCAGAGTCAAGAGAAAGTTATATCACGCCCTGGTCTTTTTTTGTTGGGTTTATTCTTAAGGAAGGATATCATGAGTTTTTGAAATCATTCACAGAAAAGATTCATACTACTCAATGAGATAAGGAAAGAGCATGGAGTGCGGAAATAATTTTTTGACGACTATTATTGAGTTTGGAAAAAGACCTGCTCCAAAGAGCTGCAGACGGATGAATATATGTTTCCATAAGCTTTGGCAGAAGTTGCAAAAATATGTTCCGGGCTGTTCAGCTGTTCTATTTATTTTGCTATGGGGCAGCATTGCTCAGGCAGACAACCTGGTTAAAAACGGCAGTTTCGAGAGCGGTGCCGGTGAATGGACAGAGTGGAACAGCACACAGCCTTGGTACAGTGGGGCGACATTCGAACATGATTACGCGCAGGGCAGCAATGTCTGGATGCCGTCGCCATATCCTCTCAGCGGTAATAGCACGCACAGCCAGAGAAAGGGCATAACAAATATACATGGTGGTTTGTATCAGCTGATTGAAGTTGTCAAAGGAAGAGAATATATTGTTTCCGGCAGTTGGTCTGGCGGTATTGGCGGCCTTGTAGCAAATTCGGCAACTGCTGCCGCCTGGTTTGAAATTGTTGTTTACGATGGCGTAGTCACTCCCGCACAGATTGATGCCGGTCTAGGAGGTAATGATGTTCTTATAGCTAAACGGGAATATAGCGGGAATGAGGTCTATTTCTTTGATTGGGAGACCTTCAGGGGGACCTTCAAGGCACTGAGCAACCATGTGACACTCGCTTTCAAATCAGGGAAAATAGGCGAC
Organism: Desulfopila sp.; assembly: GCA_036350815.1. Lineage (GTDB taxonomy): Bacteria > Desulfobacterota > Desulfobulbia > Desulfobulbales > Desulfocapsaceae > Desulfopila_A. Next base: position 5,626 of record JAZBNU010000144.1, on the reverse strand, counting down.
TGGGATGCTATTGCCACCTATCACGATGATGTGGCTATTCGTCTCTTTTTTGACTGGCCGATGTTTTTCCCGATAATTGTCAAACGGGATCTTCCTTTAGAGAGCGCAGCGAGCCCTGTTTCCCCGGATGAAAAGTGATTCTTCCTGGTGAAGAACTATTTTGGTATTTATCCTCAGTCTCTCCGTTAGAGCACGAAAGAGAGACCCACATTAAAAAAAGCCGGGACCCCTAGGATCTGGCTATTTGATGTATTTTCTGCACTCCTTTTCCACCTGCACCTTTCAATTTCCCCGAACGAGCCTTTCAGGAAGTTTGACTTGAAAAAAAACGTAATGCTGCTATGGTCAGGGGGACAATCGCAGGGGTTTTGTGAGGAAAATTCGATGCAGATATTCTATGATTTTGCCACCTTCGGCTTGTGAATTTCAATATTGCCGGATAGTTGATCCGACAACCCACCCCCCCCCTGCTTTCGCGGAAGAATAGATGCGATGAAGCTGAACGTGTGTGGTAAACAGATTCATCTTCTACGGGGAAATGGTATATGAGTAGCAAAGTAGATAGATACAGTATCTCAAATACGGATTATGTTGTCGGCCAGGATAATGTGCAGAAATGGGGCTTTGATGTGCATAATCCTGTTTTCGGGATCAGTGCCGGACTGATCCTTCTCTTTCTTGTTTTGACACTGTTGAGTGATCCGGGCACCGCGAAAGCACTTCTGGATGGGATAAAATGGAAGATTATTGCCAACTTTGATGCTCTGTTCATCTGGTCTGGCAATATTTTTGTCATTTTCTGCCTGGTTTTGATTGTGTCGCCCTTTGGGAAGATTCGCCTGGGCGGGCGGGATGCGGTGGCCGAGCACTCGGTGATTTCCTGGCTGGCTATGCTTTTTGCCGCGGGGATGGGTATCGGGCTGATGTTCTGGAGTGTTGCTGAGCCGGTGGCGTATTTTACCGGCTGGTATGAGACCCCGCTGAATGTTGCCGCCAATACAGAGGAGGCGGCCCGCCTGGCACTTGGAGCCACCATGTATCACTGGGGGCTGCATCCCTGGGCGATCTACGGTGTGGTAGCGCTCTCTCTGGCCTTTTTTGCCTATAACAAGGGATTGCCCCTGTCAATACGTTCGATCTTCTATCCTCTTCTGGGAGACAGAACCTGGGGCTGGGCCGGCCATTTTGTCGATATTCTCGCCGTTCTGGCCACTCTTTTTGGCCTGGCAACTTCTCTTGGGCTCGGTGCGCAGCAGGCTGCTGCCGGAATTAACCATGTTTTCGGGATGGAAGGCGGTGTTGGTCTGCAGATAGGAGTCATTACAGGTGTCACTGCTTTAGCTGTAATTTCAGTGATACGCGGTATTGAAGGCGGGGTAAAGCTGCTCAGCAATATCAATATGCTTATTGCTCTGGTTCTCTTTGTCTTTGTGGCCCTGGTGGGCTTTGCCGTAGTCATGGGGACGATCCCCACGACTCTTGGGTCCTATTTTGAAAACATGCTTCCCCTCAGTAATCCACACGGCCGTGAAGATGAGGCCTGGTTCCAGGGCTGGACTGTTTTTTACTGGGCCTGGTGGATCTCCTGGTCCCCTTTTGTCGGGATGTTTATTGCCCGTGTGTCACGAGGACGCACTGTACGTCAGTTTTTGACGGCGGTGCTGATTGTACCGACGCTGGTTACGGTTTTATGGATGTCCGTTTTTGGCGGGATAGCTATAGATCAGGTGGTAAACAAGGTTGGTGCATTAGGAACAGAAGGACTGAAAAGCATACCGCTGGCAATGTTCCAGATGTTTGAGGCCATGCCCTTTTCCACTATACTTTCCGTTGTTGCCATCATTCTGGTGTTGGTCTTTTTTATAACTTCATCGGATTCCGGGTCTCTGGTTATCGACAGCATCACCGCAGGCGGTAAGCTGGAAGCACCTGTTGCCCAGCGGATATTCTGGGCAACCATAGAGGGGGCAATTGCAGCTGCTCTGCTGTGGATCGGCGGGACCGAGGCTATTGAAGCATTACAGGCCGGAGCTATTTCCACGGCATTGCCTTTTACCTTTGTTCTTCTGCTGATGTGTGTCAGCCTGGTTATGGGATTCCGTACCGAAGGTATCGAAACCGATGTTCTGGGGCGGGATGTCAAAGTAAAAAGAGACGTGTAGCGACATCTTATATCCACAAAGACGCCAGAGGGGTATCGGGTGAGAAATGATGGGCTACCTGGGCCTGGAAAAGTTCAGCCGTGGCAAGTGCATCGGTAAGGGCGTGATGAAGTTGATACGGTGGCAGGCCATAGCGCAACCGGCTGTCCGGCAGGCGAACGGAAAGTGGGCGTCTGCCGCGCAGGCGCTGCAGCAGGCCACCGTTTTGCCGGTGTTGTACGGTGGCTTCAATGGCCATGGTATCCACGACAGGAAATCGTATTCCTTCCCCCAGGCGTTTGTTGACGGCCTGGTCCAGAAATTCTCTTTCTATCAGATGATGGTGGACCACCACAACTTTTCCCTGCAGGGCCAGGAGAACTTTTTCCAGAACGCTGCCTAAATCCGGGGCACCATGAATATCCGAATGTGTTATATGGTGGATGACAATGGAATCTTCGCTCAAAGGGTGGCCTGGCTGGAGGAACCAGTGGGCCGCCTGACTGCAGTATATCCGCTCAAGGTTGAACGGAACCAGGCCGATGCTGACGATGTCGTCCTGGAGTGGGTTGAGCCCGGTTGTCTCAAAATCGAGAGCGACAAAAGAAAGGTTTTTCAGAGGGGTATGTTTGGTGAAGCCGGCTGCGGCGTAAAATTCCTGTAAGCGGGGATCTCTGGCGTTTTTTCTACGGGCGGCAAGGATGGCGGGCCAATCCAGGACGAGATGGTTATGCAGTTTTGAGCGGATATGCATGAGTAAAAAACCTGGGTACAGAGTTCACCGGAAACCGGCCGATCTTGCCGTGCCTCTATCTACAGCGACCTCGGCCGAGAAGAAAACCGGGCTAAAAACGATTGGCTGAATAGCGGAATTTGATAAAATTCTGCGCATTGCTCAGTATTTGAAAGGCATCCTTGAGATTGCGGCGTTCAAAGTCGGACATATTGTCCGGCTCTATGCTGTTGTCCGGCTCGTTTTCCATCCTGATATCCAACGCCTGATGGCGGATCCGCACCATCGATATAAATTCCATCGCTTCACGCAGGTCGGCTCCGCGTCCTTGCGGTAATATGCCCGCTTCAATAACATCGTCGAGGCGTTCAAAGGAATTTTGCGAACGTGACCCTACGGCGAGTGCGTGGACTCTGACGATGTCGGCCAGGGGCGCCGTGCCTCTACGTTTCAGATTTATGGTGTTGTTATGCCGCCCGTCTTTTTCCATGACAAAGTTCTTAAAAAAACCAAGCGGCGGCGTACGATTCAGGGCATTTCGAGCCAGACAGGCGAGAAAGCGGTTGTTTTTTCTGGCCCGGCGGACGATGAAACTTTTCAGTTGTTCGGCCCATTTGATAATTCCAGCTACTCCGTCGAGGTCAAAAAAGATGGAGCTGTTCAACAGGGCCTGCGGTTTGGGGGTATCTATCCACTCGGCAAAGCAATCCTGCCAGCCGTTCAATGTCTTGCGCCATTCCGGGTTGGTTGCCATGATATTACCATCACAATACGCATAGCCGCAGGCAGCCAGTCCGTCACAGACATATTCTGCCAGTTTTGCAAAGTAGTGGTCATGCTGTTTGGGGACAAAGTTTTCGTCGAGAATAAGGGCATTGTCCTGATCGGTGACAAGCAACTGTTCGTCGCGAGCCATGGAGCCCATGGTAAGAAAACAGTAAGGAACCGGCGGGGGGCCGAGACTCTCTTCGGCAAGTTCGGTAAGGCGTTGGATAAAACTTCTGCCGATAACGGACATAGCGCTGCCGATCATATGGGAGTTGGCGTCTTCGTTAACCATCCGGGTAAAACAGTTTTTGACCTGCAGTGATAAAGCGGTGAGTTCTTCAACGGAGTTTTGTGAAAAAATAGAGCTCACCAGCAGCAGGCTGCTTTGTGATTCATAGCGGACAATATCTATAATGTCTATCACTCCGATGGGCTGTCTGTCCCGCAGAACTGGAAGGTGACGGATGTTGCCGCGCAGCATGGTGAGCATTGCTTCGGATATGTAGGCGTTATGATCCAGAGAAAACAGCTCGGTTGACATGATTTCGCTGATGGGGGTGTTGTGGGAGACCCCCGGAGCGAGGATGCGGGTGCAGAGATCCCTGTCGGTCAGAATGCCGACAAATGGTCTTCCCGTTTCATTGTCGCCGTCTTTAACCGTTTCATCAGGGTCATTTACCAGAATGGCGGATACGTTTTCGTCAGCCATTGTACGGGCAGCCTGCTGTACCGTTTCGTAGCGCGACAGTATGACTGCATCCCGGTGCAGCAGCGTTTTAACCTTTGAGGTTGTCAGTGAATTTGTCTCGTTTGCAGTGGTAACGGCCAGTCGCAGACGGGTGCTGTCTTCAACTTCGACAAAATCAGAAAAATGTTCATGGGCATTGCACAGCTCTGTAAATATTGACTCGGGCAGGCAATATACCAGAGTATCCGTCACGGCGGTGGCGGAAAAGCGGACCCGATTGTTCATCAGCAGTCCCATTTCCCCAAAAATATTGCCTTGATCAAGGCGATTATGCAGATCACCGTTTCGTCTGAAAGTTTCCACGACTCCGCTGCGGACGATGTAGAGATGAAAAATCTGGTCTCCGTAATTGAGAATGGTTTTTCCTGCACGATAGTAGGCCACTTCGAGGTGGCTGGCGGTATACTTTACCGCCTCTGCCGGTAAAGTATCGAAAGGAGGATATTGAACAAGAAAAGTTTGTATTTCTGTAATTTCTGCTTCCATGGAATAGCTGGTGTCAAAAAAGAATGCGTGTCGACGTGAATTGAAAACGACGGGGAACGAAACCGGTCTGCCGACAGTGAGGTTTACCAGAATGTATGTACAGTTATAAACAACTGTGTTGTGATAATCAAGTTTTCCGGGATTGCCTGGATAGGATGGAGGCGTTCTCAATGCTGGTATTTCTTGATGATTTTCGCAAATGTATTATTTTTGAGGATACTGCAGGGCAGTACTGAGATAAACCCTAATCCGGTGGAGGTATGAGCATGGGCAAAGAGGTTACACTTTTTAAAAGTGAAGAAAAGCGCAGCCTTGGTGATGTCGCACAGTTTTTACGGAAACTCGCAGATCGTCTCGACCAGGGAAAGGTGGTTTTTAATCAGGGTGACAAGAAAGTTAAACTGAAACTGCCGCAAGTGGTGGAACTGGAGATTGAGGTAGAAAAGGAAACCGGTAAACGGGGCACGGAAATGGAAATGGAAATAGAGATCAAATGGAAAGTGGATGAGTCTGGCAAGCCCAAGGAGAAGTCACCCGTGATACTGGATTGATATTTCCGCAGAAATGCAGCATGGGGACCGTTTTTGCCGGAATGGTCCTCATGTAAGGAAAAGAAGGAAAGCGAAAGCAGTAGGACAGGCAAGTTTAATAATAAATCTGATTACCCTTAAAGATCAGCAAGCCCTATGGGGCAGGATCACTCTTTTCACGGGACGCCATAAACCCTTCCATGGGGGCTTGACTGCAGCC
>JAZBNU010000143.1:0-9027 GCA_036350815.1 Desulfopila sp. | reverse complement strand
CGATCTGCCTTTGTAAATGTATTTGAATAAGGCAGGCTAAAAAGGGTACTATTAAGGTAGATTGTATCCATATGTCATTCGGTAAAAAACCTAATAGGCCTGATAATGAAAGATGGGCTGGTGGGAGTTCATGAGTGATAGGAAAAAACCGTGCAGTAATAATTGGAATACTACACATTGATGTTTACTCGCTTACTGCATGATTTTTTCTGGAGATGCCATGCATGTTTTAATCAATATTGCAGGAGGTACTCTATTCTTCCTTTTTTGTTTGACGGCACTACCGTTCAGTTGCCACGCAGGAGAGGGGAATGATCTAAATGGTATCACCACTCGGCCTTTATGGCGAGTCGATGGTTTTATCCCAAAGAGTAACTCCACGATAGGAAAAAATGAAATCCTCTCCTACCAAGGGCGATCACTGGATATGGTCGAGAATGCCATAACCTTTGACGGCAGGAGTTGCTCCCCCATCATCATCAAAAGATATCAGGCTGATACTGCTCGCTATTTATCACAACAACTGCATATACATCCAAAGGATGCTGAATATCATTCTCCGACGCTGGAGGTTATAAAGACAAATTGTCATATCGAAGGTTTTGATGAATTTGTTCGCCTCAACGACAGAAGACTTCTTGTACCTGTCGGGGAAGTGGTGCTAGTGTTTTTGCCGATCGTAAATTATTGATGGACTCGTAAAAAGCTCGATCTATGTCGTTGCAGATACTACGCCTAGTATATCAAGCTTTTACCAGAGCCCATCCTGGTGCCTTCAATGACTTTTTACGAGAGTATCAATTATTGAGGTGTGGATATTTTCTATCTAAGCGTTAATCATTCTTTACTAGTAAGGAATTCAATTTTGCGCATACTGATGCAGTAATATTCATATGTTTTTCAGGTGACACTCAGGGGAGAGAAGAATATGATTATGTGGAAATCGATTGCTCAAATGGTTGTTGCAGCTGCACTGCTCTTTGGCCTTGTGTCGAATGCGACGGGCTCTGAGGATTCCTTACTGAAGGGTTTGCCGGACTCGCTTGAACCTCAACTGTCTGCCGATCAGCTCACCGTCATCAACGGTGTGCCGCTGAAGGCGGTCATTAACGATCCAAATCCCAGTAAACTGCGCAGGGTACCGTTGCCTCCGGAGTACTCCTCTGATCCCAGTGAGGCAACCTCCAGCTTTACTATCACCTATATAGCTGCCGGCGGCACCGACAAATGGGGAGAACCATGCTCAACATTTCCGGCCAGTGCCAGAGCCGTTTTTACTGCTGCCGCCGATGTGTGGGCCAACATTCTCCAATCCAACGTTCCTATCACTATTAGAGCGTGCTGGGCGACCAATATGGGGAGCAGCTCCATTTTGGGGTATTCCGGTGGCGGCAGTCTGCATCGTGATTTCAGCGGGGCTCCCAGGCCAAATACCTGGTACTCTGCATCCCTGGCAAATTCACTCCGGGGCATTGATCTGGATCCTGCCAACGAGGATATGCATATTACCTACAATAGTCAGTTTAACTGGTATTATGGGACCGATGCTTTCCCCCCATCAACTCAACACGATCTTTTCACTGTGGTGCTCCATGAAATTGCTCATGGGTTAAACTTTTCCGGGGGAATGACGGTATCAGGTACCACGGGATATTGGACCAGCTACCCTTATCCCAATATTTATGACACTTTTATAAGAGATAACAGTGGAAATTCTATCATCAGCACCTACAGCCACGGTACGACAGCCCTCGGGTCGGTATTACGCTCACAGGGGTTGTATTTTCATGGTGCCAACGCCATGGCAGCCAATGGCAATAGCAGGGTGAAAATCTATGCTCCTTCCACCTGGGCCCCTGGTTCAAGCTATTCCCATCTTGACTACGCAACCTTCAGTTCGACAGTGCATCGACTGATGGTATATGCCATCAGCGCCGGTACTGCCACGCATGATCCCGGTACCATAACCAAAGGACTGCTCAAGGACCTAGGCTGGGTCCAGAGCAGCACTGGTTCCTGCACCAATCTGTTCAGTGGACAGGGGGTCAATGTCAGTGTGACTGCCGGCCAGGAAAAATGTTATAAAATATATGTTCCGTTCAAGGTAACAGAACTTGAAGTGGTTCTGAACAATCTCAGCGCTGATCTGGATTTGTATACCCGCTATGGTTCTCAGGCGACTACCTCAGCCTATACCTGTCGGCCTTATAATAGTTCAACCACCACAGAGATTTGTACTCACCTTAATCCTAACGCCGGGAACTGGTATGTCATGGTCCATGGTTATCAGTCAGGGACTGGGAGACTGACTGCCAACATAACCAAACCTGTCGGAAATACAACCTTTCCCTGGTTGTCAATTTTTCCTGCCATCAGTCGTCCCAAATCCCTTCCCGCTCCTATGTGGGGTGTCAGCAATGAGGTCTGCTGCAGCGGCGGCTGGGCCTCCTTCAATCTCACCTCCGGTGGGGTCACCAAACACTCGGTGCTGCAGAGCTGTTCCTCAACCAGCTCTTCATGGGAAGGATGGCAGAAGACTACCGCAGGGACGAAGTCGTTTTCCTGGAGTATGACCAGTATCAACTGCGGCACTCTGCGGGGCTCCTTCAGCTATGCTCTGCAGAAAGGAAAGTTGTATCGTTTCTATACTACCTGGACAGGGTCGGCGGTTCAGGTCTGGGTGATGATTTACACCACAAATTCCAGCAGTTCCTCGGTGCAAGATCCGGATCCGGCGACATCTTCCGTTGCCGGGGAATATATGATGGTCGACAAGGAGCTTGTGCTGACTATTCCATCCGACGGGACCAGTCTTTTCAGTAGCGGACAATGCCGGGTTGAGTAAAATAACCGTGAGGGCAGGGAGAATTGCCGGCAATTACGGTGCTTCCTGCTCATGCCTTGGAAGTGCATCTCTTACGGGAAGCCATAAAATCTCGCTGCAGCCTTTCGGGTTGCAGTGGCTTGCTATGCCGCGTCGCTTTTTTGATATGTATACTCCATGAACTGCCTGTCGCAGGTCTTCTTGGCTAGCGAGTCACCTTAAGCTCATCAAATATGCAAACTGATCAGGAGAGAAATAGAGTGCCAGGAACGGACTCCGGTAATATTGGTGCTGCGAATACTCCACTGTGCAATTCTGATGATAGCGCCACTGTAATCAGAAGCTGCTTTGAGAGAACAGGAATATGAAAGAGTTGCTCAATCACATACTGCAGGAAATGGAAACATTCCTTGCCCATTGGACAGCATATATGGAAGAGGCTGGGTATCTGGAGCACACAACTGCCAAAAAAGAGGACTGTATACTCAGTCTTCGAGGACTCCTTGAGCCGGTTTTGGCTCTGCTGGACAAGGAAACCTCGGCTCTTCGGTTTGCTAAAATTTTAGAGCATAACAGGGAGTTGGCTTCTTTTCTCGTGCAGACCAGCAGGCGACATCAGGCCCGTGGGATACAGGCGGAAATGTTCTTTGGATGTTTCAAGACATTACTGCATGCTGTTGAAGATATAGTCCTGTCTGATTTTGATGATGCCGAAAAATATCGCAATTATATAGAATTTCGAAAAGTTGTAGATGCAATCGAGACGATCACCATTGCCGCATGGGATAGCTCGATGCATGATGTCAAATTTGATATTCTGGCGGCCAAGAATCGCAGTTTGACCCTGGAGAAAAACAAGTATGAGAATATTTTTGAGGCAACCTCTGATCTTGTCCTGGTGATTAATGATGCCGGGGTCATTCTTGAGTTGAATGGTGCTGCCAGGGAATATTTTGGCAATGAATGTCTTGGGGACATGATCCTGCGCTATATCGAACATCCTGAGTATGACCTTGAAATGTTTCTTGAAAAATATCCTCATAGCCTCAACCACGAGATACAGCTGGAAAAGGGTAAGGCAAGTTACTCCATGGTCATTGTTCCGCTGAAAAAAGTATCTCTTGCATCTGCCGGATACATAATCATTCTTAGCGATATAACATCTATTGTCGACCATAGAACCCAGCTCGAGCAGCTTATTTTGGAACGGACGGAAGCCTTACGGCAATCGGAACAGCTTTTCAGGTCACTCTTTACTTCGGCCGGAGAGGGGATCCTGTTGGTGGACACGTCCCTCAATATCGTGCAGGCAAATGAGAAGGCTTCCACTATGTTTGACATGAGCAGTTCTGGGCTTGAAGGCATGAGCTGTTACAAAATTATACACCCGGACAGTATAGACAGCTTTCTCCAATCTGCATCTATCAGAGAGGGTGATGTCTGGCATGGAGAGGTCAACTGCATTTCAGGCGGTGATGGTGCCTTCCCTGCAAGCATAACGGTGAACAAGTTTCTTCTCGGTGGAGAAGTTTTTCTTCATATTATTGTCTGCAATATCAGTGGACAGAAAGCGATGGAAAGACATCTGCGTGAAGAGAAAACCAAGGCTGAAGAAATGAATGTTACTCTGAAAAATGTGATGAAAGCGATAGATCGAGACAAAGAGGAGTTTGAACTTTCCATCTCCCAGAGAATCACAACCAGTATAATCCCCTCCTTGCTAAAGCTCGCTGCTGAAGAAAACTCTGAGATCCGAGATATGTACATGAAGGTGCTTCGAGACCAGCTGGCCGGGTTGACCAGATCTTCCAGTTCGATGAATAATGAAGACATTATCCGGCTGACCAAATCAGAGGTACAGATCTGTCAAATGATACAGTCCGGTTCTGCATCAAAAGATATTGCCGATGCAATGTCGATCTCTCTGGAAACCGTACAGACCCACCGCAAGAATATCAGGAAAAAACTCGGGTTGAGCGGAAAGGATATTAATCTTTATTCATATTTGAATAAATAAAGCACAGAGCTTGCAGTTGAGGCTTTCTTGCGAAAAGAGAAGTGAGCTGCTTTTGTGCTGGTTTTTTTCCTTTACTGAACGGGGCCCATGAGACAAGGAAGGAGTTTACCTTTTGTTCACCTGGATCCTGAGTACCTCCGAAAATATTTCTTCGGCCGCTACTCCTGCACAACTCGATTTAGTTATAAGGGAAAGGCGAACTGTCATTTTGTATATGCCAGCCTGCATCATTCTCAGGCGAATCTTGGGAAATCCGGGAAGAATTTCCGGTTTGGCACCCGTGGGGTGTTCGAGCAGGTCAACCAGTGTTGATATGGAATAACCAGGAGGGAGAGTCTGAGGATAAAGGTTGAGATGGATAAAATATGGTTCACCGACTTGAGCGCTATGCCTGTTTTTCTCAATGGAAACAGTGTAGGGGGCATTGGTCAAAGGGGAGACAATCACGGCAATTGCGAAAACCGGAAAAAGCATCTGAAAACTGAAAAGTAAGATAACGGTCGATATCACGATATTTGGGGACATCTTACTTCCTCCCGGCATACCCTGGAGAACAGGATTTTACAGCCTGTTCTCCGGGCACAGATGTTGTGACTTTAAAAGAAACGGGCAGTGTATCTGGATGATGTATCAATAGAGACCGCCGATATTCGCTGCAGCATGGACAGTCTCTTTGAAAAAAGCGGCTCGTCCTAGGAGTTCACCGATGAGGATGATCACCGGCAGCCAGAGCGGGATATCCTTTAACCGCCAGAGCAGAATTAGCGGCAAGAGCAAGCCTATACCAACTCGTCCCCAATACAGGGGTGAAGAGAGCCAGGACCAGGCTGTCTGCATGGTGACGGTGCCCCCCGAAAGCCAGATACAGGGTACCAGCAGATAGACAACCAAACCAACGATCAGGCTGACTGTCAGTATCCTGAAAAGCAGGGGTCTTTTTTCAGCAGGAGTAAACCAGGCGGAAAAGCTGGTTCCCAGGAGAAGGGCTGTAAGCAGAAAAAAGACCAGAGGCAAGGCATTATTCAGTGCGGGATAGCCAGGGGGCGCATAGGTCATTCCCATGAACACCAGGGTGAGTAAACCAACCAGAGCAGCGAGGAAAACTACTGGACTCTTTTTTTTGTCTTTTCCCGTGAAAAAGCCGATGAGTGCGAGACAGAGAAAAAGGGTAATGCCAAGCAGTTCCCAGGAAAGCCAGGCTTTGCTCAAATGTTTCAGGGTTGTGAAGGCCTGCAGGGGATGGCCCAGGTGAAAGAACGAGGCGATCATGCCGGTTATGAGAAAGGCAAGGACAATGCCCCACTGACTGCGGCTTATGCCGACGGGCCCTTCAGCGGCCCAATTCCTGCCGGCATTTATTATAACCAGGCCAACAGCTGTCTGACTGAGGACGCTGAACAGCACCAGCGGCATTTCTATATTGCTCATATGTCTTCCCTCCCTATGACTTTCGGCAGGCGCGGCAGCACAAAACGCACCGACGGGTTGAGTTTCGGCTGTTTGGGAAACCCTGGCGGATATTGAACGGCATCGGGCCTGTCAAACGTTTCCAGGTCGATTATCTGAAGAGCCTCCACGGGGCAGCTCTGGACGCATTGGGGTTTGAGGCCGGCATCAATCCGCTGCCAACAGAAGCTGCATTTCTCCGCTTTTTTCTGTTCCGGATTGTATCGCGGGGCGCCATAGGGACAGGAGCGGATACAGTTGCCGCAGCCAATGCATTTTTCCTGTTCATGTACCACAACACCATCTTCTCGCTTGTAGTATGCCTTTACGGGGCAGACATTCAGGCAGGTCGGGTTTTCGCAATGGTTGCAGGCCAGCGAATAAAAAGCACGTTCGAGATATGGGTATATTTCTTCACTTATAGGGTAGACCTGTCGCCAGATGACTGTTTCGGGCTGATGATACTGGTTTTTGCATGCCATGGCGCAGGTAAAGCAGCCAATACACTTCTCTGTATCAATAAAAAAACCATAGAGTTTCTTCATGGGAATCCTCCTCAAACTTTGGCCACATCGGCAAACTGGTCATGGATGGCTACTCCGGGTTGACCGGTCTTGTAGGAACCCATATCTGACGGAGTATCGTCGACTACATTCTGCACGTTGTAGGGATTGTTTCTGAACCATGCCTCGTACATGAGTATGGAATCGGGTGGTACTGCGGTAGTCAGCTTTGCCGTACTGGTCACTTCACCGATGGCATTAAAAACACGAACAGTATCGCCGTCTTTGAGGTTCTTTTCTGCAGCCAGCTCGGGATGAAGATAAACAAACGGCTCCGGGTTGAACTCTTCGCTCCAGTCAAGATTGACAAACTGTGAGTGAAGGCCGAACTTGGTATGCGGAGTAAGGAGCCTGTATTTGTCCGTTTTTTCACGTGGGGCGACATATTCAGGTAAAGCCTTATGCCCCCACTCAGCGGCAAGTTCCGATTTGAATTCGTATTTTCCAGAAGGCGTAGCGAATTTGAGGTCATGCCAGGCAGCGGGATGCATTTTGGCTTTGGCCGGACCATTTTTCAGGTCTTCCCACGATTTGATCCCGAAAAGGTCATAGATTCCTTGATTGAACTCCTTGATCATCCATTCCTTGCTGTCAATCTCCGTGGGAAAAGTGCAGGAACCAGGCTTGAGTTCATTCATCTTCTTTGAAAGAGCCGCAGCGATCTGGATGTCGGATCTGGTCTCATACATGGGCTGTATCGCTCTTTCATTGATGGAGAGCCAGTAATGCCAGTAAGATACATTGACGGTCCATTCTTCAAACAGTGTTGTAACCGGGAGGACAATGTCCGACATATTGACGGTTTCGTTAAAGAACTGATCGACGGTTACCACCATTTCAAGTTTATTGAAGGCCTTGACCATTTTGTTGCGGTCAAAGTCCTGACTGAAGGGGTTCTTGCAAGCTACCCAGAGCATGCGGATGGGCGGGTCATCGGTGTCGAGAATAACCTGGGCGGTTTTGTTGATGTTGACCATTCTGTCGGAGTAGGATACAGCTGCGTCTCCATCATCACCTGCAAAGTGGAAATCACCTTTCACTTCAGCTTTGCCTGGTACTCCTCTAGATCCTTCGGGCTGCTTCTGCAGCAAGGCATGATAATTGAAACCCCAGGTTCGCAGGTGGCCATAGCGGGCTCCACCGCCGATCTTGCCGACGTTGCCGGTCATGGCAACCAGGGCGTCAATCGCCCGTACCGTTGCCCCGCCGTTGACATGGCGCTGCAGACCATACCCAAGCCAGATCGTCGCTGGTTTGGCGCCGGCAAACTCTTCTGCCATTTCGATGATATTTTGTGCCGGAATACCAGATTCTTCAGCTGCCCAGTCAACACGTATTTTTTCCCTGAGATAGCGTGTGAATTCTTCAAAACCGACAGAATTTGCCGTGACCCAATCGCGGTCATAGAGATTGTTGTCGAGGATGTGGCGGGCCATACCCAGAGCCAGGGCACCGTCTGTTGATGTTTTTATCTGCCAGTACTCATCAGCTTTTGCCGCCATCTGAGTCATGATAGGATCAATGACCACGATTTTGGCACCGCGTCGCTGTGCCTCATAAATGTATTTGACCGAATGTACTGAGTTCCAAGCGGCATTGCCACCCCAGAGAATAACGTAGCGGGCATGAACCATATCTTCCGGGTCGTTGCACCACATGTCGCCCATGTCGAAATTCTGGGCGTCGATGCCGGCCGGCCAGCAAGGAGTTCCTGTAAGTCGCGTTGTATGGCCCAGCGAGCTCATCATACCTTCAATGCCATAATTGGTAATGCCGAAATTTCCGGAATATTTAGACAGGGCAAGGCCAAGAAGATTTCCGTCCTTTTCCTGTATTTCCAGAAGTTTTGAGGCAATACGGTCCATTGCCTCATCCCAGCTTATACGCTTCCATTTCCCGGTTCCGCGCCCTTCCTGGACCATCGGGTATTTGATACGATCAGGACTGTAAGGACGGCGAGTATAGCCGTATCCCTTCACGCATAACCCGCCATCCGTGAAGGTTGACTCTGTTGCACCTTCTATGAACTGCACCACTCCATCCTTGACATAGGTTTTGATGGAACAGGTGTCGTAGCAGTTTCGCGGGCAGGCATTACGGAAGATTTCGTAGTCGCCTGTGTAGACAATTTGTGCGGCTTCAGAGCGCACTGGTCTGAGCAAGCCGCATGGCAAATT
>JAZBNU010000142.1:0-21145 GCA_036350815.1 Desulfopila sp. | reverse complement strand
CGAAACATCTGGGAGCGGAGATCGGCATGACGATGGTGCTGCATACCAACAGCAGAAGTCTGGAATATCATCCCCATATTCATGCGGTGGTGCCTGGAGGCGGTATTGATAGACGCCGGCGGTATTGGAAAAAGATCAAAGGAGACTATCTCTTTAATGGGATAGCGTTGGCGAAAGTTTTCAGGAGGCGCTTCCTGGAAGCTATACAGGAAGCCGGTCTGATAATCCCCAAGAATGTTCCACGAAAATGGGTAGCACACTGCGTCAATGTCGGCAGGGGAATAGAGACCTTGCAATACTTGTCACGATACCTCTACCGCGGGGTGATCAGTGAGAAAAATATCGTTTCGAACACGAATGGGAAGGTCATGTTCAAGTATATTGAGAGCAAGACAGGTGAGATTAAATTCCGCACGCTTCCGGGTGAAAAGTTTTTGCATCTGGTAGTGCAACATGTGCTTCCCAAAGGGTTTAGGCGAGTGAGGGACTATGGATTTCTGCATAGTAATGCAAAGAAATTGCTCTCCTTGGTCCAGTTGATCTTGCATGTCATTATTGAAGAGCTTAAGCCACGGCCCAGGCCTGCATTCAAATGTCCGTGCTGCAAGACTCCGATGCTAATTTTCGAATTTCGCAGGAATATCCGGCGACCAAGGATATTTTCAGTAGCCCCTCGAGGGGGGTAAAACTTCCACCCGGCGCAGCTTCACTGCTCATTCCAGGAGGAGGGAGTTAGTCTTATGAGATAAATGTTTTTTAAGCCTATACAGGCAAAGGGACAGGTGCGTCCTGAGAAAAGTGCATATCATTCGATTTCACTTTCGAGAAGATTTCCTGAAAAAGATATTTCCTTATTATTGAGCCGGGCTTGTTCAACCATGGATAAGATCGTGGTTCGCTAGGCTCTCACAATCTATCCTTATTTAGCTTACTGCTCGCGAGTACCACGAAAATGAATATACAAAAGACCAAATGGCGCTATAAACAAGGCTGTGGACCAACAAAACACGATACTTAGTAACTTAAGTGCTATCAGTGCACCCGAGCCATTGTCAAAACGCGTATTTCCAAAAATGAACTTGACCAAAGACTCGAACAAAAAACGTGAGTACGGGTACAACAGCGTATTAACGGTAAAGGTTAAAGTTGTATAAAGACCTAAACCTTGACCATATTTTTGGACGATGAAACCGTAAACACTACATACCAAAATACTGATTATGTATTGTTTCATCAGGTACGATTTACTCAACCCACCAAATGCATTAATAATAGTTTGCTTCATAATTGTCTCGATTTATCTCTTGTAAGCTAAAAACTATGATATACGGACCATTCAGGAATTGCTCGGCCACAGCGATGTCCGCACAACCATGATCTACACCCATACCGTCAGGAGCATGACCGTAAAAGATGTGAAGAGTCCTCTGGATTTTTAGCCTGATTACCTCATGACATATATTCGCCGCTCTTTGCCGGGGTTATTCTTCGCTCGATCGCACCATCAATACCGGTATTCCACTCTCCCGCATAACTTTATCGGCGACACTGCCTATGGCGAACCGGGTAAGGCCGCTTCTTCCGTGCGTCGCCATGGCAATGAGGTCGGCGTTCACTTCTTTTTTTGCTTCCAGGATTGCCCTGGCAGGGTTTTCGTTGACGGTGACTTTAGAGACAGTATGTATCTTTGCATTTTGCAGGCTTTTGCTCACTCTATCCAGATAGGCGCTCGCTTCATCCTTCATTTTCCCCAGCTCTTCCTCGGTATAAGGTATTGGAACACTTCCGCCACCCCGGTAACTGACATTGTGACGAACTTTTGTTATTACATGGAACAGGATGACTTCAACTGTTTCACCGGGAGCCAGGCGGGAAATGAGTCCGTCAAGATAGGAAATTGCTGCTTCACCCAGCTTTGAGCCATCCAGTGGCATAAGTATTCGCTCTGACATATCTGACCTCTCTGTTTAGGTAGTTGCATGAATATGGTTTGCAGACTCTGTCTTCTCCGGGGAAGTAGTCACTCCCCCCATGTTCCCAGCAAACAGAATGTGATGAAGACTTTATGGCGTTCACCATCACACTTTTTCTACCTTTATTCTATCAAAGGCGCCCCCAGGTCCAAAAGAAAATCTGCAGACTGTCTGTATTTATGGAGAGCAGGGGGGATGATAATACAACATGATGTCGTCGAGCATGGTTTTTACGGGCAGCACCATAAAGCCGCTTTTTCAATCTTTTTGATCAGGGTTGTGGTGGTGCCGCCCTGAAGACCGAGGCTTGCCAGCATTCCTCCGGGATTGTGGTGCAGGCCGATGGCTACGGCGGCGTATCTGCCGTTTCGTTTCTCGCTGAGGATGGCGCCGGGAACAGAAAGGCCCCATCCGCGCTTGGATTGAATCCGCTCCTCCTCGATGTTGTGTGAACGCAGTATGTTCGTTGCCTCCTCGAGAATCTCTGAGATATTGCTGGTTGGCGTGGTTGTGACATGGAAAACGGTAACGTGGTGGTCTTTTGTCTTGCTGAGGATATAACCGACATGGTCGGCGGCTCTCAGGGCGCTTGCCGATCCGTCAACGCAGAGCAGAACATTTTTTCTGCCGGCTTCCGGCTCGCAGCAGACCCAGAGCGGGCAGTCGAGAGATGTGTCGTCCACCAGCGCCTGCGGGATCTCTTCTGCCGGTCTGTCGAATACCCACTGCAGGGCATAGGTGGCTCTGCGCCCCAGAATCATGGCGTCATAGAGACCATTTTTCCCTTCTGCCAATATGTCTTTTACTTTGCCATACCGTTCCTGCACGGTTTTGGTTTTCATTTTGTGTATTTCAACCGTCTCGCTCTGCAGGTCTCTTTTGGCTTTATCCAGCGCTCTTTTGGCACCGACGGTGAGGCCGCCGTCCACCTTGTCTTCGGGATCTTTCCACATTTCCATCAGGGCAGCCGACGTGTCGTTGCAGTCGAGCCTGCAGATGTGAAAGAGAGTCACATCGCAGGCCATGCTGTTTTTAAAAAATGAGGCAAAAAAACGCACCCCGAAAAGATTCTCGGTGTCTGAGCTGATGTTTATGAGAAAATGCGGTCGCATGAGACTTCCTAAGATTTCCTGTTTTTAAAGTGCTGTGGGCCGGGAAATGAGCAGCTCTTCAGTGTCTGGTCCTGCCTTGCATCACAGAGCTCCGTTCTCCACAAACGGATTGAAATACACTTCCCAGTCGCCGGAGTTTTCATTTTTTATCCCTGAACCCCGGAAAATGCCCCAGTAGCTGAAAGCAAAGGAGGTAGAGCCCTGCGGAGCAGGTGGTATGTTAACCAGAGGGAGTGTGTCACTGTATTTCCTGAGGTACCCTAGATTGGGACTTATCTCATGAGTGCTGAGCACTACACCATTTTCGTCTAGAAAGTGGATGTAAAAGTCCAGCCGCTCGACCAAAGGAAAGGAACGGTAAATATTAGTTTTAATATGCAGTGTTCCGGAAACAGTGAAGGAGCCACCGTTCTTGACAATTTCATAAACAACCTTCATGTCGTTGGTCTGCCATTCCAGCGGTACATCGCTCTGCTGTGCAACCATTGGCGGAGGAAGGATATGATCCTGGCCGACTGTTTTGCCTATCTTGCCGGTTGGTGCCGCACATCCCCACAGCAGAGCAAGAACGCCCAGTAGAAGGAGTGTTTTATAGAGTGAATATTTCAGATGCATTGCCGCCCCCTGTTTTGAATGAATAATAATGACGGCGCTAAAAGGTTGACCGCCTTGAAGAACCTGCTGTCCATGTGATGTTTCCATGTCTGCTTTTATTCCCGATTTTTGCCTGCAGCAGGCAGCGGAACAATCCTCCCGATCCGGTGGTGGAAGGTTCGGGAGATACTTTTCATACGAGTTCTGCTGATCTGGGCGTATCCCCCATCCACGAGATTTCCGGCCGGTGGAAGCCAGGCTAAGGCAAAAACGGGGTTATGTCCTTCTGGTAACTTGTAATCACTTTGTAGCCATGGTCCATAAGGGCATTTATGGCTTTCTGATCATCGTTTTTGGGAATACGCATAACGAGTTGAAAAACACCTTCATAATCGCTCTCCGGCCAGCTGAAGAGGCTCTGGATGTTTACATCTTCTTTGCGCAGGATGTCCGAAACATCAGCCAGAGCGCCGATGCTGTCCCGAACCATCACTCCAATACGGACACTGTCGTCGCTGATGCCAATAGCGCTGAGCAGTACCCCCATCACGTCGGTGCTGGTGATGATGCCGACCAGCGTATCGTTTTCCATGACGGGCAGGGCATTGATATCATTTTCCTGCATTATCAGCGCTGCACGCTCGATGGTGGTGTTGGGAGATATGGTGATCACTGTTTTCACCATGATCATCTCGACGATGACCTGCTGGAGCAGATAATTCAGTTCGTGCGTACTCAGTGTGGTCGCCGGGGAAGCCCAATATTGCTTCAGGTCCCGGTCGGAAAGGATACCCACCAGTCGGCCGCTCTCATTGACCACCGGCAGGTGGTCGATTTTCTTCTTTTTAATGAGAATGCTGGCATCTTCCAGGCTTGTTCCGGGGGTTACGGTAATGAGTTTGGTGCGCATTATTCTGCCAACGTACATGGTATATGCCTCCACTGAGCGAAATGAGGTTGAGTTGGAAAATATTCCAATAATAACAATAATGCCTTAGGGAGAGTTTTAGTGTTTCTTGTAAAATAAATCAATCCTGCTCTACTCTCTTTGGCTACTTTCTTCATCTTTTTTGGTGATCGCGGCGGTGTTGGGCGGGTACTGCGAAGGTCAGTATGCGGTGCTGGTTTTGAGCGTTTTTGCAGTGAGAACAAAAAAGATTTTATTAGAATTAACACGGGGAGGCGGCCTGTTCCGCTGCTGGAGAACGCTGCAAATATTTCTTTCTACGGCCTTGCGGGATGAAAAGAGGATAGCGGTTGCCATATTCCGCTTCTGTAACATATCAAAATGATCACCAATATCAAAAACAGTTATGATTTTTGCCTGGGAGAAATGACTGCAGGGTTGGCTGTTTTGACATGGTAAAGTGGGGGATTGGTTTGAAAAAATGCTTGCCTCAGAGGGGGATTTCGGAGTAAGTAATTCGTTTGTTCCGCATACGACAGCATCGTGATCCGTGGATTTTTCAAGGCGGACTGCATGCGTAATCTACGTCCGGCGGCAGGTAATGCAGGCTGAGACTCTGTTACCCTCAATATTAATTTAGATGCCGAGGAGATGAAGTAATCAATATGAAAGAAAATACAATCTGGATGTCCGGAAACGAAGCCATTGCCCTCGGCGCCTTCGAGGCGGGAGTGACGGTTGCCTCCGGTTATCCCGGTACTCCTTCTACGGAGATAATGGAGAACCTGTGCAGGTATGAAAATGTCTATACCGAATGGGCCCCTAACGAAAAAGTCGGCCTGGAAGTTGCCATAGGTGCATCGTTTGCCGGAGCCCGTGCTCTGGCAACCATGAAACATGTCGGGGTCAATGTGGCAGCCGATCCGCTGTTTACCGCCTCATATACCGGCGGCCGCGGCGGTCTGGTGATCATAACCGCGGATGACCCGGAGATGCATTCCTCGCAAAATGAACAGGACAACAGAAATTATGCCTTTGCTGCCAAAGTACCGATGCTGGAGCCGTCGGAACCGGCTGAAGCAAAAGACTATATGCGTCTTGCCTATGAGCTCAGTGAGGAGCTCGACACCCCTGTTTTTGTCAGGATAACCACGCGGGTCTCTCACGTCAAAGGCATTGTAACGCAAGGAGAAGTGGTCAAAGGACCTGTCCCTGTGGAAATTGAAAAGGTTCCGGGAAAATTCGTCATGCTGCCCGCCAATGCCAGGAAGAGACGAGCTGCGGTGGAAGAAAGAATGGCCCGGTGCCGCGAGATTGCCGAAAGCGCCCCATATAATGTTATTGAAGAAGGTGACACAAAACGAGGATTTATCACCGCTGGTGTTGCCTATCTCTATGTCAAGGAAGCTTTTCCCGATGCCGCCGTACTCAAACTGGGGATGTGCTGGCCTCTTCCCGAGAAGTTGATACGGAGATTTGCCGAAATGGTTGATGAACTGATTGTGGTGGAGGAACTCGACCCGTTTCTCGAGACCCATATCAAAGCCATGGGAATCTCCTGTAAAGGCAAGGAGCTCATTCCCAATCAGGGCGAACTCAATACTGCAATCGTCAGAAACGCGCTTGATCCTGAGCACCAGGTCGAACTCTTTGCCGCCCCTGAACTGCCCATGAGACCGCCGAACATGTGTGCCGGCTGCCCGCATCGCGGCATCTTTTTCAACCTGTCCCGCATGAAGGTATTTGTCTCCGGCGATATCGGCTGCTATACCCTGGGTTTCCTTCCCCCGCTGTCGGCCATGGATTCCACGGTCTGCATGGGTGCTGCCATTCCCATCGCACACGGGATGGCCAAAGCCCTTGGTGAAGGGTATCATGACAAGGTAGTGGCGGTCCTGGGGGATTCTACCTTTATTCACTCCGGTGTTACCGGTCTGATAAATACCGTTTATAATAATTCCGCCTCCACCCTGATTATCCTGGACAACCGCATTACAGCCATGACGGGACAGCAGCATAATCCGACCTCAGGTGCAACCATCAAAGGTGAAGCGGCCGCCAGCATAGATCTCGAAGCCCTGTGCCGGGCAGTGGGCGTGCGCCATGTTTATGTGGTTGATCCCCACGATGTTCCGGAAACACGGCGGGTGTTGAAGGAGGCCATCGCCCTGCAGGAACCCTCCGTGGTTATCTCGCAGGCGCCCTGCGTCCTTCTGCCGGAGCTGAAGCTGAGAAAGCCGGTATCCTATTTCACCAACCAGGAAAACTGTGTCGGCTGTATGTCCTGCATCCGTCTGGGATGTCCTGCTATAAGCTGGACCAGTTTTGCCGAGGGTGAGGCAGAGCAGCGGGGGTACAAAAAGAAACAGAAAGGAATTTCGAAAATTGATGAAATACTCTGCAATGACTGCGGCCAGTGTGCTTCTTTGTGCAAGTTCAATGCAATCACCCGGGGGGAGAAATAATGGATAAGCAAGGAAATATTCTCTTTTCAGGTGTGGGAGGTCAGGGGATTCTGCTGGCCAGTGAGATAACGGCCTACAGTCTGCTGGCTGCCGGGTTTGATGCAAAGAAGAGCGAAGTGCACGGCATGGCGCAGAGGGGCGGCTCGGTTACAGCCCAGCTCCGTTATGGCGACAAGGTGTATTCACCGCTGATCGAACCGGGCAAAGCCGATATTCTGGTAGCCTTCGAAGTGATGGAGGCGGCGCGATATCTTCCATACCTGCATAAGGACAGCAAGGTCATCGTCAATACCCAGAGGATTTTGCCGCCGGCTGTGGCAACAGGGCAGACAAGCTATCCGGAAAATACGCTTGACATCCTGCGGGAAAAAGGCATTTCCGTTGTCACAGTGGATGCGCTTGACCTGGCCCGGGAAGTCGGGGAGGTAAAAACCGTCAACGTTGTCATGGTTGGGGCCATGGCGGCATTTCTACCGATCGACCCATCCGTCTGCATTGCGGTAATTGAGAAGAGGGTACCGCAACGGTTTCGTGAGGTTAACCTGAAAGCTTTTGCCGCCGGCACCAAGGCCGCTGCATAAGAGGGGAAGATATGGCGACTCTGTACTGGGAAGAAGAGATAGAAACACTGCCCCGTGTCGGGCTTGAGTCCATTCAGCTGCGCAGACTGCGTCAGCTGGTTGCGCGGGTTTATGCAACCGTAAAACCGTACCGCGACAAAATGGAGAAGGCGGGCGTCACACCGGAGGATATCCGGAGCCTTGCTGATCTCAGGAAGCTGCCCTTCACGGTGAAGGAGGATCTGCGTGATAATTATCCTTTCGGCCTCTTTACCGTACCTTTAGATGAAGTCGTCAGGGTGCATGCTTCATCCGGCACCACCGGCAAGCCCACGGTAGTCGGGTACACCTGGAAGGATATCGAACTGTGGGCCTCCATTATGGCCCGGGCCCTGACCTGTGCCGGGGCACATAAGAATGATATGGTGCACAATGCCTACGGCTACGGCCTTTTTACCGGCGGTCTGGGGGCGCACTATGGGGTGGAGAAGATGGGCGCGACCGTTATCCCGGTTTCGGGCGGCAATACCAAACGGCAGATCACCATCATGAAGGATTTTGGCTCCACCGTGCTGCTTTCCACGCCGTCTTACGCCCTTAATCTTGCCGATGCCATGGATGAGATGCAGGTTGATCCGAAAAATCTATCCTTGCGGGTGGGGATTTTCGGAGCCGAGCCATGGAGTGAAAATATGCGGGAGGAGGTGGAGCGGAAACTCAACATCAAGGCCGTCGATATCTATGGCTTGTCCGAGGTGATGGGACCGGGGGTGGCGATGGAGTGTCTGCATTCCACCAGGGGGATGCATGTCTTTGAAGACCATTTTCTCCCGGAGATAATCGACCCCGATACCGGTGAGGTACTGCCCCCGGGAGAGAAGGGCGAGCTGGTATTCACAACCCTTACCAAAGAGGCTTTCCCCATCATCCGCTACCGGACCAAAGATATCAGCCGCCTGATTTACGATACCTGCGAGTGCGGCAGAACTCTGGTTCGGATGGAGAAGGTTACCGGCCGCTCTGATGATATGCTGATCATTCGCGGAGTAAATGTCTTTCCCTCCCAAGTGGAACATGTTCTTATGGGAATCAAAGGAGTGGAGCCGCATTACCAGATTGTGGTGGAACGTGAAGGAAACCTCGATACCATGCTTGTTCAGGTGGAGGTCAGTACCACTATTTTTTCTGATGAAATCCGGGTTCTGGAAAATCTCAGCAAAAAAATCCAGGCAGAGATAAAGGATATGCTTGGGGTGACATGTAAAGTCAAGCTGGTCGAGCCCAGGACCATACAGCGTAGTGAAGGTAAGGCCCAGCGTGTTATTGATAAGCGTAAAATCTGATCAGGGAGGAGTGCATGAAAGTTGAGCAGATTGCCATATTTTTGGAGAATAAGTCGGGAAGACTCTCGGAGATAACTAGAGTCCTGGCGGAGAACGGTATTAATATCCGTTCTCTCTCGCTTGCCGATACTGCTGATTTCGGTATATTGCGCCTTATTGTCGACAAAGTCGAAGAGGCGGAGAGAGTACTCAAAACAGAAGGATTCACAGTCGGCAAGACCAATGTGATCGCTGTTGAAGTGCCGGATAAGGTTGGGGGGCTTGCTTCAGTGTTAAAGGTTATCGAAGAGGCTGACCTCAATGTTGAATATATGTATGCCTTTGTCAATAAAAGCGGAGAGAATGCCGTAATGATTTTCCGTTTTGAGGAAGTTGACCAGGCGGTGAAGGTTTTACTGGACCAGGGAATAACTATTCTCTCAGGAGCCCAGATCTGCGCTTTGTAATGGCGTAAGTTCCGGTTGTTTTCTGTCTGCGCTACACCGCAGGCACAGAAAGCTGTACCGTATTGATGCGGGTCTTTGAGGAGAGAGGGGTATTCTGGAAGATTTATTCATCGCTGTGAGCCGGTGGGGACGGGGGTTTTGGCCTGCTGACAGCTAATTGGGAGGAAGACTGTATGAAAAAAATCGTTATGGCGCTTGCCGTGGTTCTTTTGTCGTGCGTCCTGGCTGGCAGTTTTGCGACGGCCAACACTCTAAAAATAGGTGCGATTCTTTCGGTAACCGGACCGACAGCATTTCTTGGAGTTCCTGAAGTCAATACCTTGAAGATGCTGGTCGAATCGATTAACGCGCAGGGAGGGATCAACGGCCAGCAGGTTGAGTTGATCGTTAAGGATTCGGCCGGCCAACAGGAAAAGGCGGTTTCCTATGCCAAACAGCTTATCGAAGAGGATCAGGTTTTTGCCATTCTCGGACCAACCCGGACAGGCTCGACCATGGCCATAAAAAACCTCTGTGAGACCTCGGAGACGCTGCTGATTTCCTGTGCCTCCAGCCGGTCGATCGTTGATCCGGTCGCTAGTTTTGTCTTTAAAACACCCCAGGACGACAGTCTTGCGGTGCAGAAGATCATGGAAGATATGCAGCGAAGCAACATCAGCAAAATTGCCGTTGCCGTCGGTGGAACCGGGTTTGGCAAAATGGGGAAAATGTTTGCGGAAAAAATGGCCCCTGACTTCGGCATTACCATCGTTGCATCAGAAGTCTACGATCCTAATGTGACCGATCTCTCTTCTCTGGTTGCCAAGTGGAAAGCCGATCCTGCAATCCAGGCGGTCATCAACTGGTCGATTGTACCGGCACAGACAATATTGGCAAAAAACATGCGTCAGGCAGAGTGGGATGTTCCCCTCTATCTGAGCCACGGTTTTGGTAATATCAAATATGTCGAGGTAGGCGGCAAGGCACTCGAGGGTGTCATCTTTCCCGCCGGGCGTCTCCTTGTGGCCGACAGTCTTGATGATTCGCATCCACAGAAAAAGGTTCTGGTGGACTATAAAAATGATTACGAGGCGAAATTCGGTGAGCCGGTCAGCACCTTCGGCGGTCATGCCTATGATGCTCTGATGATTCTCAAACAGGCTCTGGAGACGGTAGGAGAGGCCGATAAAATGAAGGTTCGTGATACCATCGAGAATATGACGTTTGTCGGTACCGGCGGAGTTTTCACCTTCAGCCCCACGGATCACAGTGGTCTCAATATCGACGCTTTTGAGATGATGACGGTAAAGGACGGCGCTTTTGCCCCGTATGTCCGAAACTGATGGTATTTCTATAACCAGCCGAAATGGCCGCATCAGCCGTTAGGCTGAGTAGATGCTCAAGGCCGGGTGCAGACCCGGCTCTTTTTTTATCGGGATTCCCGGGGAATTATGACCTCAGAACTCATTATTCAATATATCTTTGCCGGCATAACCTATGGCGCTATTTATGCCATTGTCGCCATAGGGTTCAATATTATCTACAACACCACCGGCATCATCAATTTCGCCCAGGGGGAATTTGTCATGCTGGGCGGAATGATCTCAATAACCCTCCTGGAGTATATGAGCCTCCCGATGGCCATTGCAGGTGCGGTTGTCATTACGATGTTTATCGGGGCACTGGTGGAGATGACCTTTATCCGCTGGCTCAAAAGCCCCAGCGTCCTGCGGATGATCATTATTACCATAGGCGTCTCGATCCTGATTCGTGAAGTTGCCCTGCATATCTGGGGCGAAAGTGTCCGTGCCCTGCCCTATTTCATAGGCGACGAGATATCCAGCGTGGCCTTGTGGGGTGCGCGTATCTCACCCCAGGTCTTCTGTGTGCTGGGGGCATGCACCATAATGGTGCTGCTCTTAGGCCTGTTTTTCAAGACAACCTCGATTGGACGCGAAATGCGTGCCTGTGCCGCTAATCGGACGGCTGCCATTCTGTGTGGAATCGATACCCGAAATATGGTGACTCTCTCGTTTATGCTCAGTGCCGCCATCGGAGCTCTGGCGGGATGCGTCATGTCGCCTATCACTTACTCGCAATACAATATCGGTACGGGGCTGGCCATTAAAGGGTTTACCGTTGCCATCCTTGGAGGGCTTGGCAGTTCCGGGGGAGCGGTCATCGCCGGCCTCCTGCTCGGCGTAATCGAGGCGTTTTCGGTATCAGTGCTGCCGCTGGCATTTCAGGAAGCCATTTCGATAGCTATCCTCCTGCTTATTCTGTTTCTGCGTCCCCATGGTCTCTTCGGCTCGAAAGATGCCGCCGGATTGAAAGAGTTTTGATGATATGAAGAACTATCTGCCGTTCATTCCTTTTCTTCTGTTTATTGCCGGCGTGCATTTCCTCGCCGACTGGACCGACTCCATGTTCTATCTTACCCAGATGACCATGTCGGCCTATTACTCTCTTTTGATCATCGGCCTTTGTGTGGTGATGGGATATGCCGGGCAGATTTCTCTCGGGCATGCCGGATTTTTCGCCATCGGCGGGTATCTTTCTGCGGCTCTGACCACCCGCAACCTTCTCGCCTTCAAGGATACCGCCTTTTTGAACCTGCTGGATACCCTCGGTGTTCTGATGGAGGGGCAGGATATCTACGGCGATTCGGTTATCGTGATTACCCCGTGGGTTGCCTGTATAGTCGCAGTATTGGTCGCGGCGCTGCTTGCCTTCTGCATCGGCATTCCCGCACTCAAACTCAAAGGTCACTACCTCGCCATGGCAACGCTTGGCTTTGGCATCATCATTTACCGGATCGTGCTGGCCACGGAATATTTCGGTGAGGCCGACGGAATATCCGAGGTGCCGCCTTTTACTCTTTTTGCAGGAATTTCCGTAAGCGGCGATTTTTCCAGCCGGGTAAGCAACTATTATATTGCCTGGGCGCTGGTTCTCATTGGAGTGGTGCTGCTGCGCAATCTCATTAATTCCAGGGTGGGACGGGCACTGCGTGCCATTCACGGTGCCGAAGACGCGGCCGGCTCCATGGGAGTGGATACGGCTCGCTACAAATTGTATATTTTTGTTCTCTCGGCAGTTTTTGCTGCGGTGGCCGGTGTGTTTATGACGCATTATAACGGCAGTATCGGTCCTTCCGAGGCGGGGGTCATGAAGTCGGTACGCTATGTCGCCATTGTCGCCGTGGGAGGAATGGCGCACCTCTGGGGGGCGCTGATCATGGGGGTAATTCTCAATTTTCTATCTCTTCGCGGTGTGTTTGGCACCTATGATGATGCTGTTTTCGGGGTTATCCTGATTCTCATCATGCTTTTTGCCCCCAACGGCCTGTTGCGGATAAACCTGAAACACTATGTCAGCCGGTTTTTCGCTCTTTTTAAAGGAACAGGGAGGACGGCATAAATGGCTCTGCTGCAGATTGACAGACTTCACAAACGATTTGGGGGATTGAAAGCGGTCAGTGAGGTTTCCTTTGGAGTTGAGCCCGGCACTATCAAGGCTGTTATCGGGCCGAACGGTGCCGGCAAGACGACTCTGTTTAACCTCATTGCCGGAACATTGCCTGCGACTTCGGGCAGCGTGGTTTTTCAGGGGCGCAGTCTGCTGGGCAAAAGACCGCATGAGATTGCCGTAGAGGGCATCGCGAGGACTTTTCAGAACATCAAAATGTTCAACGGTATGACCGCTCTGGAAAATGTCATGGTGGGGCGTCATGTCAGGAGCAGGGCGGGGTTTCTTGCCTCGATGTTCCACATGCCCTGGACGCGCAGGGAAGAAACAGAGATTCGGCGGAAGTCCATGGAGCTCCTCGAGTTTCTTGAGATTGCCGAATATGCTGATGTCGAGGCAACCAGTCTGGCTTTCGGACAGCAGCGGGCCGTTGAACTGGCGCGGGCACTGGCTCTTCAGCCGGATCTGCTTCTGCTCGATGAACCTGCGGCAGGCCTTAACATCTATGAAACAGCGGCGGTTGGACGTCTGATCACCCGGATTCGTGACATGGGTATCACGGTGCTGCTGGTTGAACATGACATGTCCCTGGTGATGGACATATCAGACGAGATAGTCGTGCTGAGTTTTGGTGAGAAAATAGCAGAAGGACTGCCTGGCGACATTCAGAAAGACCCCGAGGTTATCAAAATTTATCTGGGGGAATAGCTCTTTTTCTCTTGGTGCTGAAAGAGTAGAAAAACATTATGCTGAAAATACGAAATCTGGAATCGGGCTACGGCAAGCTCAAGGTTCTCAAACATATCTCCATGCATGTCGACACCGGTGAGATCGTGACCATTATTGGAGCCAACGGTGCCGGCAAAACAACCCTGTTGTCGACCATTTCAGGGCTGGTAAAGGTCGGCAGTGGTGAGATTGTTTTTAATGGCAAATCCATTCGCGGTCTTTCTCCCTCAAAAATCCCGGCCCTTGGCTGTGTCATGGTGCCGGAAGGACGCCAGGTATTCGCCACCATGACGGTGGAGGAGAATCTCATACTGGGAGGGCACGTCATCCAGAAAAAAGGGAAGAAAGTGCTTGCCGAACTGCTTGAACATCAGTATCAGCTTTTTCCAATACTTAAGGAAAGAAGAAGTCAGCTTGCCGGTACACTTTCCGGTGGTGAGCAGCAGATGCTGGCCATGGGCCGTGCCCTGATGTCCCGGCCTTCTCTTGTGATGATGGATGAACCGTCGACGGGGCTGGCTCCGTTGATTGTCAGAGAGATATTTCAGATTATCGAAAGGCTCCGGGAAGAGGGCAACACCGTTCTGCTGGTGGAACAGAATGCCAAGGCGGCACTCTCCATTGCCGATCGCGGGTATGTTCTTGAGACGGGCAAGGTTATTGTCCAGGGACCGGCCGAAGATCTCCTGGCTAACAGTGCGGTACAGCGAGCCTATCTGGGCCGGGAAAAGTTCGACGAGTAGCAGGCAGACTGAAGAAACGCTGTCAGTAGCAGGAGCCATGAAAATGTGGCTGTTATCATAAAAGAAGAGCAGGAAACGTTATGATCTGGGAGAAAAACAAGGAATGTATGTCTCGGGAAGACCTGGAGCAGCTGCAGCTCGAACGGCTGCAGTCCACCGTCTACAGAGTGGGAACTCATGTTCCCTTTTATCGCTCCAAGTTCAATGAACAGAAACTGGAATATGACCGGATCAGTTCACTGGCCGATCTGAGCAGACTGCCTTTTACCCTGAAGCAGGATCTCCGCGACAACTATCCCTATGGTCTTTTTGCCGTACCACTGCGCGAAGTTGTCCGGGTGCATTCCTCATCCGGAACCACCGGTTCGGCAACCGTGGTGGGCTATTCCAAGAATGATATCAAGACATGGTCAAATCTGGTTGCCAGGGTTCTCTGCGGTGCAGGAGTCACACATGACGACGTCATCCAGATCGCCTTTGGATATGGTCTGTTTACCGGCGGGTTCGGACTGCATTATGGCGCCGAGCTTCTGGGAGCGTCAGTTATCCCCATCTCGGCCGGTAATACCAAACGACAGATCCAGATAATGCAGGATTTTAAAACGACAGCACTGGTCTGTACACCCTCTTACGCACTGAAGATGGCCGATGTCATGATGGATATGGGAGTCAATCCTCACGGCCTCTCTCTCAGATATGGTCTTTTCGGTGCAGAGCCATGGTCCGAGTCCATGCGCCGGGAGATTAATGAACGGCTAGGGATTCGCTCCACCGACAACTACGGCCTCTCTGAAGTCATGGGGCCTGGCGTGGCCGGTGAGTGCGAAGAATGCAACGGCCTACATATCAACGAGGACCATTTTCTTGTTGAAGTCATCGATCCCGATTCGCTCGAGCCTGTTAAACCAGGGGAGGTGGGTGAGCTTGTCATCACCACTCTGACCAAAGAGGCATTCCCCGTGATCCGCTATCGTACCCGTGATCTTACCATGTTGATGCCGGAACCCTGTCCCTGCGGCCGCACCTTTCAGCGGATGAGCCGGATAATGGGACGTACCGATGATATGCTTATCATCAAAGGTGTCAATGTCTTCCCGACGCAGATAGAATCAATTCTCTTTGATATTGAGGGGACAAAACCCCATTACCAGCTGGTGGTGGAGCGGGAAAACAACGAAGATAAGTTGACGGTGATGGTTGAGGCCGTAGAATCGCTCTTTTTTGATGCCATGAAAAAGCAGCGTGCCCTGGTTGATATGATCAAGAAAAGAATGGCCTCGGAACTGGGAATCGGGGTGGAGATAAAACTTGTTGAGGAACGTACTCTGGAGAGGTTTAACGGAAAAGGGAGCAGGGTGATTGATAAACGCGTGCTCTAGGAGGCTGTCGGAGTATGCCCCTTTAGCTCATATCTTCGTTCTTTCCAGAAAATCAATGCTCGCAATATCAATTATATGGCTGTGCTTGATTTCCTGAAAATGCCTCGATCTGAACAAAAAAGCCTATACTCCGACAGGCTCCTAGCCCGAATTTCTCATGAACATTGTGTCAATATTCTAAAATTAGATGATATTCCAGTATGTTCAAGCAGTATATTTACTTTCAGGTAAGATCCTGCCCCTGCATTGGTGATGTGGGGAAGCGCAATCTCACTTGTAAAATACCCTGAGAGTCATAGTGTATAGCCATGGCTCCGGCCCGCCCTGGCTGCAGGCCCTGCTGGTCCCTGCAGCACCTTGAAAAAACACCCTGTCGGCCAAGCGAAATGTTGAGACTGACAGGTTCATATCCACATTGCAGAAAAACTTACAACAGGATTTTACTATGCGTTCACATAACCGGACAGCCTCCGAAATCAGGCCTTTGACGATAGAAAGAAACATCCAGCCCAACGCCGATGGTTCCATTTTGATTAAAATGGGCAATACCCATGTTATCTGTGCTGTGAGCATAGATGAAAAGGCTCCACCCTTTCTGGAAGGAACGGGAAAAGGCTGGATAACCGCAGAATATGCTATGCTGCCCTGTGCCACCTCTTCGAGGAACCGAAGAGAGACTGCCTCGGCGCGATCCGGCCGGACTGCTGAAATCCAGCGCCTGATTGGGCGCAGTCTTCGGATGATGGTGGATCTGAGCGCCATCGGAGAGCGTACTCTCCGGGTAGACTGCGACGTTCTCAATGCCGATGGGGGAACCCGGACGGCAGCCATAACCGGTGCGGCCATTGCCCTCCGTAATGCCATCGGCGCCATGGCTGCCGATGGCCGTATTGCAGGAATGCCTGATCTGCTGCCTGTTGCGGCAATATCCGCAGGAGTTGTTGACGGTGAGGTGCTGCTCGATCTTGACTATCGGGAGGATTCTCGCGCTGAAGCCGACGCCAATTTTGTCATGACGGCAGACGGAAGATGGGTGGAAATCCAGTCAACTGCGGAGGGCGCCCCGTTTACCACAGAATCATTTACCGCCATGTCTGAGCTTGCCCGAAAAGGGATAGCTCAGCTGTTTGATCTCTGGTAGATCTGGATGGGGCCTGCGGCAGATCAGAGATGACCACCGGGAAAAGCGCGAAGATACGTGGTACCAGAGAATGGGCTGTGGCGGCAATAGACTGCTGTACCGGCTGTTCTCATGGCTGTAGATACTGTTATGCCCGCTATGATGCTGTTGTCAGGCACAAGACTCTCAGTGCCGCCGGCTGGGGCGTGCCGAAGATCGACCTCAAGGCTCTGACCCGGGAGTATCCTCTCTATCCCGGACAGGTGATGTTTCCGGCCTCCCACGATATCCAACCCGAGATAGTCGATGACTGTATTCTGCTCCTGGAAAAGCTGCTCGAGGCAGGAAATACAGTACTTGTCGTTTCCAAACCTCATCTGCGCAGTATCGAAAAAATCTGTGATACTTTCAAAGAAAAAAAGCAGGCACTGCTTTTCCGCTTTTCCATAACAGCACAAGATGGTGAAATTCTCCGATTCTGGGAACCAGCTGCTCCTCTCTACGCAGAGCGTCTCACCGCTCTGCGTTACGCACATGAGCATGGCTTTCAAACATCTGTCAGTGTCGAACCAATGCTTGCCTCCGGAAATATAGAGGAGCTGGTCGCTGAGGTCGCCCCATTTGTGACCCATTCTATCTGGATAGGCAAAATGAACCGTATCGGAGAACGGGTAGAGATCGATTCGGCTGAGACGGCAAAAGAGGTACAGCGTATCGAGGCCGGGCAGAGTGATGAGAAAATACGAGCCCTCTATCAGCGTTTACAGCATCATGAGCTGGTACGATGGAAAGAGTCGATCAAAGAGGTTGTCGGTCTGAAACTGCCGGATAGAGCCGGACTTGACCTGTAACGACCTTTCCCAATGCAAAGGGAGTAAACATGCGCAGAAAACAGTGTGAAATACGGAAGAAAGAAGAAATAGAGAAGATCCTCAAGCGGGCGAGAATCGGCAGACTGGCAACTCTTGGAGGTGACGGTTTTCCCTATATCACCCCGCTGAATTATGTATGGCATAATGGGTCCGTCTATTTTCACTGCAGTCATCAGGGAGAAAAGATCGACAATATCAGGCGGAACCCCAGGGTGTGCTTCGAGGTGGATATTCCTTTGTCGTATCTCGGGCGCGAGTACGATCGCAACCGCCCTGCCTGTGCTGTACATCAGTTCTATCACAGCGTCATCATCCGCGGGACGGCTGAATTTGTTGAAGACATTGATGAGAAAACTGCGGCTCTCAACGCCCTCGTGGGATCTCACGAGGGGGAGGAGAGCTTTGCCGAGATTCATCCGACGACCAGGGAGGTAGGACTCTGCACCGTTATCGCGGTGAGGGTGGAGCGTATTTCCGGGAAAAGTGATCTGGCCCAGAAGATGGCGCCGGAGGATAAAGAAAAGGTGGCGTGCTATCTCGCCAGGCGCAATCAGCCGGGTGATGCCGAAGCTGCGCGTCTGTTAATGGAGGGCAGCGATGGATGATATGATGCGGATGATCCTCACTTCGAGGGTCTACGAAGCGGCGGTGGAGACCTCACTGGACCCGGCAGTGGCTCTTTCTGCCAGATTGAAAAACCGTATTCTTCTCAAACGCGAGGACCAGCAGCCGGTTTTTTCTTTCAAGATTCGTGGGGCATACAATAAAATAGCGCAGCTCAGTGAGGTGGAAAAAAAAAGAGGGGTGCTGGCCGCTTCCGCCGGCAATCACGCTCAAGGTGTGGCCTTTGCCGCGCGAAAACTGGGTATTGCTGCCCTGATAGTGATGCCGGAAACCACCCCGCAGATAAAAGTCGATGCGGTGAGATATTTTGGCGGTGAAGTTGTTCTTCATGGTGCCGCGTATTCTGAGGCGGCTGAATATGCCGGAAGGATCATGGCCGAAAAGGGCATGACCTTCATTCATCCTTTTGATGATCCTCTCGTCATTGCGGGGCAGGGTACCGTGGCCGATGAGCTGCTTCGCAGGAATCCGGGTGACCTCGATGCTGTATTTGTCCCGGTGGGCGGGGGCGGTCTGCTTGCCGGTATGGCCGCCTATATCAAGAACCTGCGCCCGGAAATTAAAATGATAGGGGTGGAGCCGCAGGACAGTGATGCCATGGCGAGGTCTCTGCAGCTTGGTAACCCGGTTACTCTTGATTCTCCTGGAATATTTGCTGACGGTGTCGCCGTAAAAAAAGTGGGGGAACTCACCTTTGCCCTGTGCTCCCGCTATGTTGACGATATCATCCGCGTCAGCACTGATGAGTTGTGCAGCGGTATCAAAGCGGTGTATCATGCCACCAGGTCGATTGTCGAGCCGGCAGGCGCGCTCGGCATGACGGGCCTGCTGAAATATATCCGCCGGAGCGGCTGTACCGGCAAAACACTGATAGCCGTGAATTCCGGAGCCAACATGAACTTCGAGCGGCTCCGTTATGTTGCCGAACGGACCATGATCGGTGAAGAACTTGAAGCGCTTTTTGCTGTGACCATACCCGAAGAACCTGGCAGTTTGAAGCGATTTTGCCGCGATCTGGTGGGGGAACGCAATATTACTGAGTTTAACTACCGCCTGTCGAGCCGGGCCAAAGCGCAGATCTTTGTCGGCATTTCCATTCGCAACGGTGAGGAGAGAAAGAGCTTCAGCCGGCAGCTGAGTGATGCAGGATATGAGAACATTGATCTGACCGAGAATGATCTGGCTAAAACACATATCCGTTACATGGTGGGCGGCCGTTCCGGTGAGGTGCAAAATGAAAGAATCTTCCGTTTCTGGTTTCCCGAAACTCCTGGCGCTTTGGTGAAATTTCTTGAAGCCACCCGCGGTAAAAGAAATATTTCCCTGTTCCACTATCGCATGCAAGGTGGTGATTTCGGACGTGTTCTGATCGGTCTGGAATTCCCCGAGGGCGACGATCCCGGACTTGAGAGCCGGTTGGCCACACTGGGGTACCGCTACCAGGAAGAGACCGGGAATCCTGCCTATGGTCTGTTTCTTTGATCACTACTATCTATCACGTACGGCATTCAGCCGGACTGCACGCGCTGCCGGTGATTCGGCAGCCAGGAGACTGAGTGTCTCTTTCTTCTTGAATAGGAAAACATATGTATTTTCGCAAAACCCTAAAAAAAAATCAGGCCCTCCAGTCTTCGCAGGAAAAATTAAATATGGAAAAAATGGGAAGAAAGAAATAGATTGAATGAAGTTACTGGAAAATTGAACGTTATATACCATTTTTACAGGATAATTGGATAAAGAGGTCCTGCATTTTGCGTTGATTGATGGAGCAGCTGTACCATGGAAACAAGAGACGGTGCTGTTACACAATATTCTTTGCTCGATATCTTTGACATAGCAGATCTGCAGAAACTGCAGGACTCTTTTGCCAAAGCCAATCGAGTTGCTTCAACTATCATTGACCTTAATGGCCGGCAAATTACTCAGTTCAGTAACTACAGCCGGGTTTGTCAGCTGATCCGCCAGACAAAGAAAGGCAGTGCCAACTGTATCCGTTCCGGCAAAATCTTAGGTGAAATGTCTCTGCAGACCAGGCAGCCTTCCTGTCATTTCTGCCTCAGTGTCGGATTTGTCGACGCTGCCGCCCCCATAGTTATTGAAGATGTCCATATCGCCAACTGGCTGATCGGCCAGAACTGCATCGGAGAGGTGGATGAGGATCGGATTGTCTCCTACGCGGAGGAAATAGGTACGGATTCCCGGGAGATGCTTGCCGCCTTTGGTGCGATGGAAAAGATTTCAGAAAAAGAGTTCAATGAAAAACTCGATTTTCTCTGGCTTATGGCCAACCAGATTTCGAATCAGGCTTATCAGCACATAAAGAATCAGACCATGCTGGCCTCACTGGAACAATCGCAAAGAGAACTCAACAGCTATAAAGATAATCTGGAGATATTGGTAAATGAAAGAACTCTGGAACTTAAGAAGGCGATTGAGAAAATACAGCAGATTTCCATAAAAGATGCTCTGACGGGTTGTTTCAATCGGGGAGGGATCAATACCTATCTCCCTCGAGAGATAAAAAGGGCTCGACGGTACAATAACCCTTTGTCCATTCTTCTCTGTGACCTTGATCATTTTAAGAGGATCAACGATACCTACGGTCATCAGGCTGGAGATATTGTTCTGCAGCAGGTTGTCGCCCATATGCAGCGTATTATTCGAGAGGATATAGACTGGATTGGTCGTTATGGTGGTGAAGAATTTCTTCTGGTTCTGCCCCTCACCCCTGTCAGTGGTGCGATGCATGTAGCCGAACGCCTGCGCAAGGCCATAGCGGAGCAGTTGTTTTCATTTAGAGGAGAAACAGTATCCGTTACCGTCAGTTTTGG
>JAZBNU010000141.1:0-9135 GCA_036350815.1 Desulfopila sp. | reverse complement strand
TAATATAAATCATTAGCCTGTCAAGTTAATATTGTGTTTCGTTCCCAAAGATTCAGAGTAGATTCAAGCTGAACATTACCTGAAAGTATCTGCGAACCTCACCCTGTCTGACTCGTGAGAGCTATCGAGATGCTGCTAGCCCGAATTTCTCATAAACATTGTGCCAATTTTCTTAAATTAGACGATATTCCAATATGTTCAAGCAGTATACTTTCATAAAAAAACCATACACAATGTTCACCGAAGGCCAGCCGATCTTACCACGCCTCGCATCCACAGCAACCTCGGCTGGTCAGAAATCCGAGCTAAAGCCAATCTCTTTTATCGCTTCCTCAAAGAATAGATGGGCAAAGGAAAATGAAAGCATTATACTCCCCTTAGCGAGCATTCCTCATGGTTGACAAGTAAAATGCGCTGGATCTTTTTTCCTCAGGCCAAGATCGCTCCTCACTCCCTCCATGCACCGAGGGATATTTTTCAGTCCGGTGATTCTGCGGACATTAAAAACAACACATGACATACTGGAATTTCTGGAAAAACATTGCCCAAAACAGTTTATTCCAGCGCGAGAAGCTCTGCATACAGCATCGGCAAGATGGTGATTCTCACCCGCCTCTGCAGGTTGCAAACCTGCCGGAATCGTCCATCTCAGCCATATCCGAATTCGCAAACACCTCTACTTTCATCGACAGAAAACTCACCAGACCGTCACAATGTCAAAAATGCGGAGCCTGCTGCGCTTTTTTCCGTGTCTCTTTCCCTGGCAACGAAACCGACTCAAATGTGCACGGCTGCATTCCCGTGGACCTGACTGTTTTC
This sequence comes from Desulfopila sp., assembly GCA_036350815.1. GTDB lineage: Bacteria > Desulfobacterota > Desulfobulbia > Desulfobulbales > Desulfocapsaceae > Desulfopila_A. Next base: position 8,316 of record JAZBNU010000141.1, on the reverse strand, counting down.
TGTGATGAAGCGAGGCGAAGCATGAAAGGAACCGAAACACGAAACCCGCGCTGCATCGCCCTCCACGGGCAGGTTGGAACACAAGTAAGCTGTACCATTTACCTCAATCGGCCTTCCTGTTGCCGAACGTTTTTCCAATCCTGGGAAAACGGAACAGGAAACACCCTCTGCGACAAAGCAAGAGCTGTTTTCGGAATGCAGCCTTTTTCTCAGTTTTAGCCGAATATCTGGGGTAATGCCTTTTCACCAATCTCTTCTGAACCAGCTGCCTGGCGTTCTACTATGGCTCCACAATTAAAGTATACAATTAAATATTGACACAGCCCTTACTGCCTGTTACCATCCCTTGTAACCTGAATATTGTGACCGTTTCTGTCTCTTTCTGCTGAACACAGAAATGTACAACCTGTTTTTCAGCTGCTCCAGCATCACCGCCGTTCGAAGCAGGGTGCATGCCCTGATCGCTCTTGTCACTTGGCTACATGGAGATTTGTCATGCAAGAAAAGTATTCTCTGAACACCTTCAGAGGGGATTTCTTTGGAGGTTTAACGGCAGGCATCGTCGCGCTTCCATTGGCCCTGGCTTTTGGAGTAGCAAGCGGATTTGGTGCAGCTGCCGGTATCTACGGCGCTATAGCCCTTGGTTTTTTCGCCGCAGTGTTTGGGGGCACGCCTTCACAGATATCAGGACCGACAGGTCCAATGACCGTCATCGTTGCCGCGGCTCTTGTCGCCTTTCCAGACAATATGCAGGCTATCCTGGCTGTGGCATTTTTGGCGGGGTTGTTCCAGATTGCAGCAGGTTTTTTTAAGATAGGGATATTTGTCCGCTATATTCCCTATCCCGTAATTTCCGGTTTCATGAGCGGAATTGGAGTTATCATCATTCTTATACAGCTCCATCCGCTTCTGGGTGGTCCCGGAGTATCTTCCCCTCTGGAAGCATTGTTAAAGCTGCCGGAAACGCTTCTTAATATAAACATTTACAGCCTTCTTCTCGCTCTTTTAACGATGGTGTTGGTCTTTTTTACCCCATCACGCATTTCCCGGTTAATACCTTCACCGCTTATTGCTTTGCTCACCGGCAGTTTCATTGCCGTGTTCTTTCATCTCCCCGTGGCAACCATTGGCGAAATACCATCAGGACTTCCTGATTTTGCCATACCATTTATCCCTCTCTCCCTTCTTCCGAAAATCGTGCCGATGGCTCTCGCCCTTGCTGCTCTAGGGATTATCGATTCACTGCTCACCTCTGTCGTGGCGGATTCCATGACCAAAGAAAAACATGAGTCGAACAGGGAACTCTTCGGCCAGGGTATCGGTAATATCGTCGCTTCTTTAGCAGGAGGTTTGCCGGGAGCGGGAGCGACAATGCGCACCGTAGTCAATATCAAGGCAGGCGGAACGACCAGGGTCTCAGGAATAGTGCATTCTCTTTTCCTTTTAGCAGTCCTTCTCGGCTTGGGTCGATATGCCTCCTCTATTCCTCTGGCTGTTCTGGCCGGAATCCTCATGAAAGTCGGTCTTGACATCCTCGATTATCGCTTTCTCCGCTTGATCAAACGTGTGCCGCGGAATGATTTAATCATTATGGCAGCAGTCTTCTTTATGACCGTTTTTGTTGATCTTATCGTCGCCGTAGGCGTCGGGGTCACTCTGGCTTCGCTGATGATCACCTACCGTATTTCCAGTCAGTCCAAAATTTCCGTGGTGGGAGTACCCCATGAACCATGGCACAGAGACCTGGAAAAAAGTATCGAAAAAGAAAGTGATTATCGCATTCGGGCCCTCTCCGTCATGGGTGCGTTTTTTTTCGGCACCACAGCCAAAATGCAGGATCAGGTCAGCAAACTGATAGGTACCGAAGTAGTCATTATAAGCTGTCTCAACGTTTCCTTTATAGATCTCTCCGGTCTTTTTGCCTTAAGCGAGATGATCGACAGACTGAAAAATGAAAAGATCAAACCTATTCTCGTGGTTCGGGAAGGTGAAGGAATACGCCGCCAGATGCTGGAGATGGGCTATGGCGATCTTCTCAGTACCGATGGGATTCAAACAGACTATAACGTCGCCCTGCATCTCGCCTGGGAATATCTCGAAAACAACGCTCCAGCCGGAAAGAAGTCAAAAGCATCTGCAGAAAAAGAACCGAGACACCCAAAAACATCGTAACATGTTTCTGGGTGTCGCTCAGGATCAAGGAAGAATCCTGGTACTGGGATACATACCCTGCTCTTCGCCAAACAAAAATGGATGAATGGTGTTAAGGGACAGTTTTTGGTTTCTCTGGGCATGACCATCATTTTTGCCGTCGGCGAAAAAGGCTCCATTCACCTCGAGGATATGATGGATGCGGTCTTTGAAGGCTTTGACAAAAAGTGCGCCGTTTCCTTCAAAATGCATCTTCCCACGACTGATCCCGGTTTCCACTGCCGCCATCTCTTCCAGCGGTATGGAATTTGTCGAGAGGTCTTTTTCATTGCGAATCAAGCCCCAGACTAAACGTCCTTTTTCTATTTCCAGTGGCTGTTCGCAGTCAATGATGGTATGGGGCATAACGACGCATCCCTCACCTATTTTCAAGCGGCTTTCTTTTTTACCGAAAAGAAAACTATTAAAGCCGACAAAGGTATTTTTTCCAAGATCGGCTTCAATAATTTTGGCACCATGAGCCGTTACGTTATACCCCTGCAGGTTTGAATTGACGATAAAACAGTTCTCCTGGGCATTCGCTCCTTTACCAAGGCTGGAATTTTCAATATAGGCCCGCTGTGAGATCAGTACATTTTCACCAATTTTTATATTGGGCAGCACTACGGCATACCGATCGAGAGAGGCCGATTCCGGTATGGACTCAATTGCCTTGAGATTTACCACGTCGAAAACTCTCTGAAATTCGGTCTTTCGCGCTTCAATAAAATCTATAAGTACTCCCCATGGCACCTGGTCCGGGGACAAACTTATGTAATGGTCCAGCTGCTTGGCAGGATGCCGGTAATAAAAGTTGAAATTGCCGGGACTGTTCACCCAGATTGTTCCCGGTGCGATATTGAGATGGCTGATCTCTCCGGCCTGGATATAGGAATAGGCGCCGATAACAGAATCTCGCATAGTGGTCAGGTCCACAGTTGCAAATGGTCCGAGAAAACAGCCGTCGGACGGCGCACCGTGGATATTGGCATAATCCATGGTAAGCGTATCTTTGATGAAAAATCTCTCTGGCGTCTCTGGGTCATGGGAGTAGTTGTGCACCAGAGTTTTCACCAGAACACAATCTTCAATATCAATCAGCTCGTCACTGTCGAGATTGATGGTAAATTTGCCGAAATTAATGACATGTCCTTTCCTTTTGAGCTCATCCCCGCGTATATCGCTTTTATACAACAGTGAATTTTTCACGCGGCATTTCCCGAGAAAATAGCTGCCGGCAAGTGCGGAATGTTCAAAATGAAGATCAAGAGGATGGTCCGGGGTTATGCCGTAAAAAGCATAAAATTTAGTCATCTGATCGGGTGGGATGAGCTGACTGGCATACGGGTAGACATCAAAGTCAGACTCCCGCAGATTAATATTGACCCGCTGTACGATTCTATTAAAAAGCTTCTCAAGTACTTTCATGCGATATCCTTAGGCTATAAATTATGGAAGAGGTATTTGCAAGACTGCAGGATGGTATATCATACATCTTCTTCAAGACGACATTTCCTTGGTTGCCAGTGTCATTTCATGGAAAACCGCTGCGAAAACATCCGAGATCCTGAGGATTCCGACAATCTTTTCTCCTCGGGTGACCAGCAGGCCGAGATGCGTTTCAGCAGCTAGTCTGTGAATAGCCATATCAAGGTTGCTGTCTTCGGCAATATATTCTCCCGGAGTAGGCATCTGCATGAATTCTTCTACTTTTTTTGCGGCAATTTTTTTCAGTGTGTCAGTGTTGACTACTTCGGAGTTGAGACGATAACTGTCTCTGAGCCTGGCAATATAGGTATTACTGAACTTAAACTGCCGCAGTTGATCCAACTCTTCAGTATAACAGTATTGACCTTCTATTGCCTTTATGGCACGTAACTGGCTGATCTTGCCGACAACCTTATCGTCCTCATCTAGCACAAGAATTGCCCGATGCTGATATTTACTGGTAGTGTAGGCCTCCTGAGCTTTTTCCAGGACCAGCAGAGCATCGATAAGTGAGGTGCCGACCTTTACGGTCGCATATTCCGAAATTGGAACCATGAGGTCTTTAACACGATAGTCTTTCACGTTTTCTCCTGTTTTACGTGCCGGGGGGACAATACTCTATCCCCCCAAAACACTTTTTTATGGTTTTTCAGTTCTCCCTGCTTTTCTAGTCAAGACAAAGTATCTTATTTTTATTGATTTTTCCAGCTTATTACAGCTTCTGCAGCGCGGCAATACGCTCCTCTATAGGCGGATGGCTGCGAAAGAACGAAGCCAGACCGCCCTGCTTGGGTCGAATGCCGAAAGCGGCCACCTGATCGGGTAAATGGGATGGCTCATGGTGAGCCTGCAGTTTCCTTAAGGCATTGACCATTTTTTCCTTACCGGCCAGATATGCCGCCCCTCTATCGGCAGTAAACTCTCTTCTTCGTGAGAACCACATGACAATCAGAGAAGCAAACAGGCCAAGCACAATCTCGAGGACAATGACAACTGCAATATAGCCGAAAAAGCCCAAGCCACCACCCTCTTCATCGCTGCTCATGAAATTACTGATTACATTTGCAATAATTCTGGAGAAGAAAATAACAAAGGTATTCAAGACACCCTGGATCAATGACATGGTCACCATATCGCCGCAGGCAACATGACTTATTTCATGAGCCAGCACCGCTTCCACCTCATCTTTGGACATATTCTGCAAGAGTCCGGTGGATACAGCAACAAGCGCATCATTCTTTTTCATACCGGTAGCAAAGGCATTCATATCAGGCGAGTTATAGATGGCCACCTCGGGCATACCTATTTCCGCCTCTTTGGCCATACGCTGAACGGTATCATAGAGCCATTGCTCGGTCTGGTTAGACGGCCTTTCAATTACATGGGCTCTGGTGGACTTTTTGGCAATCCACTTTGACAGGGCAAGAGAGATAAACGAACCTCCCATACCAAAGAGAGCCGCCATCACCAGAAGACCGGAGGTACTCCGCGAATCGATGCCAAGCAGACTCATGATGAGACCAAGCAAAACAAGTATCGCCAGGTTTGTTGCTAAAAATAATCCTATCCGTAACACAGTAACCCTCCTTATTGAAAAACTTTTCTCAACCGCAGTATTCGCCGACGCACAACTGCGGAACCTTTTTTTTTAGTTGATTTAAAATAAACATCCTTTTTCCGGGAACAAGCATTTTCGTACTTCTCCCAGGACGATTTTCGTCAATGAAATATTGAAAAAACCTATTGTCAATGAGCAGGCAAAAGCCGGATTAACGTTTTCCTTTTTTATCCGCAATGTAATATATTGACAAGTGTGGTAAAAAAGAATAATGGACTTCCAGCAAAAGTACGTGTCCTCTCCTTCCAGGCAAACTCACTTGCAGGATGGTTACAGCAGCATATTATGAAGGAACAGATCCCGCAAAAAAACAGGCGAACATACCTTATTCGCCTGCGCCCCATACTGCGCTGGATAATAAAACTGCGCAGCTCTCCCAGAGCCATAGCAGGCGGTCTTGGAGTCGGCACTTTTGTGGCGTTTACTCCCACAATTGGAATTCAGCTCATTCTCGCTGTTCTCCTTGCCACTCTGTTTAATATGAACAGACCGGCGGCAATGATTCCCGTATGGATTACCAACCCTGTGACGGTAGCCCCTATCTACACTTTTAACTACTGGCTTGGCTCCAGGGTATGGGAAGGCCCACCGTTGTCGGAAGTCTCTTCGCTATTCGTCAGCATCGGCAGAACTATGGCCCATCTGGAGTTCTGGAATGTTAAGGATCAGTTTCTCGCTGTAGTGCAAATCAGCAAAGAAATTTTCATCCCCCTGCTTCTCGGCAGCATTGCCATTGGCGTGGTCACGGGTCTGCTGGTATACACATTTACCCTGAGCCTTCTTCGAATCTTCTTTACACGAAGAATACAACGCAGACTGCTCAACAATTTGCCCAAAAAGAAACCTCCTTCTGAAAAATAGCTCCCCAAACCATATTTTCTCAGAAGCTATAGTATTTTTCTTAAAAATGATACACTTTCTGATGATCAACACCATATTCATGGACAATCCGGATTGAATCTCTCAGGACAGCAGGCTGTATGTATCTGATGATCTGTAAGGATGAAGGGAGACTGATACTGCGATTCATTTTCACTCTGATTTTCGCACTATTTTTCTCAACTGACCTGCATGCTGAGCGACTCCAGATACTCTCCGAAGAATGGGCGCCGATCAGTTTTAGTGACAACGGAAAAGCCAACGGTCTTGCGGTCGAGGTTGTCGAAGAGATTCTTCTCCGACTCAAAACACCGACCGTCATCAACATTGTTCCCTGGGCGAGAGGGTGGCAAACCCTGCTGGACACCCCCAATGTCGTCCTGTTTACCATGACCCGCACTCCTGAACGGGAAAAGCTCTTTACCATGATAGGTCCGGTTGCTTTGGGAACCACTGACTTTTACGCCCGCAAAGGGAGTGGCATACAGATCAGAAACCTGAGCGATGCTGGTAAGGTGAGAAAAATCGGAGTGTACAGAAGTGCTGTTGAAGAGCAGCTGCTTCGCAAGGAAGGTTTCACAAATCTTGAAGCCGCATCCACACCTCTACAGTCCGCCAGGATGCTTATGGCGGGCAGGATAGACTTATGGTGCAACGCCAATCTTACCGCAATAAGTACCCTGCAGGATGCGGGATACTCAAAAGATGATATCGAACATGTCTTCACTTTACGAGAAAACCACCTTTATATTGCGATTTCAGCAGGAACTCCGGAGGCAATCGTAAACTCATGGCTGGAAACCCTGAAGACAATCAAAGCTGACTCCACTTTCACAAAGATCTACCGGAAATGGCTGCCCAATTCGGAAGTTCCTCTCACGACAGAACGTATTGGCCTGTAGGTCCCATGTAGAAATACCGGTGATGTCATAAGAGCCTCTTAAGAAACAACAAAAAGGGCTCCATTTATTGCAGACCAGAACAGTACCACAGCAGTCGTGGCGACACAGGCCATGGCCAGATATTTGTGCCCGATTCTCTCTCGGGAACGGTCGTTGTAGCCCAAAGCCAGGCCCAGAAGCGCCCCCACCGCCATACCGCCGCCATGCCCCCAGTTGTTGATGCCGGGAACCAGAAAGCCAAAGATAAATATACCAATGGCCCAGCCGCCGATCTGACTGTAAACAGCATTGCCATAAGACCCCCCCCTGCTTTTACCATAGTAGAGCGCCGCTCCTATCAGCCCGCAGACCGCGGCTGACGCGCCAATGGTAAAACGCACACCAAACAGGGTAGAGACAAGATAACCTCCTACTCCACTTAAGGTGTATATGGTTATCATCCTGCCTGCTCCATATTCCCGTAAAATGAGAGGCCCGAGCTGATAAAGGGCTATCATGTTGAAAACAATATGGAGAAGGCTCCCATGCAAATAATTCGCGGAAAGAAGAGTCCACCAGCGCTCAAACTGGAACAACGGAATCGTCCCGGTGGCACCAAGCACCAGCAGGCTGTTGCTGCTCGGTGAAAGAAAATTGAAAGGGCTGCTTGAAAACGCACCGGGACGCAGGTCGATCAGCAGAGACAGGGCAAACATGACGATATTGGCAATCAGAATGACCTTGATGATGCCTGTTCCTCCGTCGACTCCCCGAGAAAAGATATTGTCGTTCCAGATCGAACCAGGTTTCTTCAAACCGCAGTTGGGACACTCCGGTGCCGTCCGGCTAACCAGCCTTCTACAGTTGGGACAGAGAAGAGAATTTCGCTTTATTGGTGAGTTCATACTTTTTTTGTAGATATTTTTCATGAAAATCCCAATGGTTCTACAGCTGCACCACGGACATGATGTATTCCATTCTACATGATAATAACACCTCCTTTTTATACAAGATGAATTCTCTTGTACATGGATTTGAGAGGGCACTGTCAGCCCTCTTCCGCGCGGTGGAAAACAGATTCTACAGCGCGCCTGTCTGCCTGAAAAAGCAGCTGATGCCGACAACTACTTTTCCTGCAATTCGTTATCTGATTACCCCTAAAGATCAGCAAGCCCTATGGGGCAGGATCACTCTTTTCACGGGACGCCATAAACCCTTCCATGGGGGCTTGACTGCAGCCGTCCTGGCTGCAGACACCCG
>JAZBNU010000140.1:0-12657 GCA_036350815.1 Desulfopila sp. | reverse complement strand
GACGAACATCGCCGCCGATTGGCGCCATCCCGACTGCGCTGAGAATCAATCCGACTGTACCGGCCAGAAACCCTTTTACCATTGATCCCGAGGATAGGGAGGAGATAATGGTCAAGCCAAAGATGCCAAGCCAGAAATATTCCGGCGGTCCAAATTTCAAGGAAAAGGCGGCAAGCGGTGGTGCGGCGGTGATAAGTACAACGTTTGCAATAAGAGAACCACAACTTGAGGCAAAAGCCGCAGCAACCAGGCCATGCTGCGCCATTCCTTTTTGAGCCAGTGGAAATCCATCAAAGGTGGTGGCAATAGCCGCCGGAGTACCTGGAGTATTGATAAGGATTGCAGGAATGGCATCCCCGTACATAGCCCCTACATAAATTCCAGCCAGCATAATCAGACCTGCGGCAGGACTCATGGTAAAGGTGAACGGTACCAGCAAGGCCAGCCCCATGGTCGCTGTAAGACCGGGAAGAGAACCGAAAACGATCCCCATGAATACCCCGAAAAAGAGGAAGAGGAAATTACTCGGTATAAAAACAGTCAGCAATCCGTGAAGTATCGCATCCATATAATGTCCTCGACTATCTCCGTAAAACCTCGAACAAGACATCCTTTCTCCACGCAAGACCTCGTGGAGAAAGGAAAAAATACAGCAGTTAATAGTCTGTTATCATTTTATTCCTTGAACTCTTTTACGACAGGAGCCCATTGTTCAACCATCTCTGCAATATAGGCTTTTGACTCAACATTGCCCATCGACAACGGCTGGAAACCGTCTTTAATCATTTGCTCCTGAATTTTTGGATCATCGGCAATCTGCAGAAAAGCTTTTTCCAGAACGCCGATCACTTCAGCCGGGGTTCCTGGAGGAGCACCGGCCCCTCTATCAATTGAAGCATAGAGCTTGAAACCCTGGCTTTCAAAGGTGGGCACATCCGGCATTGACACAAATGGTTTTTTCGTACCGAAACCAAGCACTCGTATTTTATCTGCATGCTGCACCAGATCGTTGCTGTTGGCCCACAACGCTTTGACATGCCCGCCCAGAAACTGGGCCACTGAATCCGCCGCACCCTTTGACGGAATATATGTCATTGTGATTCCAGCCATTTTACCAAACTGCAGATGAGCAATATGATGTCCGGACCATGTCCCTGAACCACCCACTATCAGTGCACCAGGATTAGCCTTGGCATAAGCAATCAGATCATCGAGGGTTTTGAACTCTGAATCCTTCAATACCGCCAGGCCGATGGGAGTAGCCTGAAAAAAAGCGATCGGTTCAAGCTGTTCGGTAGCGTAACCGGCGTTGCCTCGGGCAAGCGGCTGAAGAATAATATGAGGGATATTGATACCGGAGATAAAATAGCCATCCGGCTTTTTATTAACCAGTTCGGCCCAGCCGACAGAACCGCCGCCGCCTGGTTTATATTGAACAATGACTTTCTGACCAAGTATGTCTTCGAGGATCGGCTGCTGCCGGCGTGCCTCCAGGTCGGACTGCCCGCCAGGACCAAATGGGATGGAATAGGTAATTGGTTTCTCAGGAAATTCTGCCAATGCCGGAACAGTTAGGATTCCTAAAATAGCCAAACAGGACAACATGCTGGTAATCAATCTCATATCGTAACCTCCTCATGAAGCGAAACGCCGGTCAATTTCATTATCAACCGGCATTTCCACTCTATATTTTAATGATTTGGCAGATCTTTACGCACTCTCATACAACTTGGTCATAATAAATTCACGATGACCAAGCACCTCAGCTGCGGTCAGGCGGCCGTTGGCTGTACGAATCATCATCTCCAGAAGCTTGTCTCCAGCCTGATCAAGGTCGATTTCACGTCTCAGCAAACCGGAAACATCAACATCAAAATGTTCGCTCATGGTCCGCAAGGTACGCGGGTTGGAGCAGAGCTTTATGACCGGCAGTATCGGGTTGCCGATAATATTTCCCTGACCGGTGGGAAAGAAATGGACAACAAAGCCGGAGGCCGCACACAGGGTGACCTGTTCTGCCGCAGCCGAAGAAGAATCCTGAAACCAGAGGCCTGGGCCCGTTGGGGCAACAGCTTTCTCGAGACAGCCGACAATGGGAGCTTTACGGCCGATTTTCTGGATATTGCCAAGTGCCTTCTCCTCAATCGTTGTCAAGCCGCCTTCGATGTTTCCTTTGGTGGGCTGGGAATCGGAGAGATCGTTGGTTTTATGGTCGTCAACGACTTTCATATAACGGTCGAAATAGAATTGGAAGTCCTTGCGAACCTGATCGTTGGCACAACGCTCAAGAACGAGATGCTCACCACCGGTCAACTCAGTGGTCTCGCCGAAAAGCAGGGTGTTGCCTTTTTCATAGAGCTTGTCATAGGCATTACCCACTGTAGGGTTTGTGGCAATTCCGGATGTGGTGTCGGATTCACCGCACTTGGTTGAAATCCACAGCTCACTGACATCACATTCGGTTCGCTGGTATTCACTGGCTTTCTGCATGAACTCCATCGCTTTCCGAGATGCAGCACAGACGGTATTAAAATCCCCATTTTTCTCAATAGCAAAGCCGGCTACCGGTTTGCCTGTCTCGGCTATCCCCTGAACAATTTTGTCGGTCCAGATCGGCTCAATACCAATGACGATAACCGCAGCCACGTTAGGATTGCAGCCGGCACCGATCAAGGTGCGGAAATGGAGATCAAGATCCTCTCCAAACTGCAGTCTTCCATAGGCGTGGGGTATTGCAAGCGTACCTTTGACGTTATTGGCCACCGCTTCGCAGGCAGCGTTGGAAAGATCATCCAGCGGCAGGATGACAACATGGTTGCGCACGCCCACCCGGCCATTTTCGCGTCGATATCCTAAAATTGTATTATCCATTATCTACCACCTCTTTGTCTTGACATTATGAACATGCAGATGTTCGCCTTTTTTAATGGGAGCAACCACTTTGCCGATATCCGTGTTGTATTTGATGACGGTATCGCCAACAGCGAAATCCTTCAGCGCCACTTTGTGTCCAATTGGGATATCACTGATGATCTTAACCTTAATGGTTTGATCCTCTTTCATGACCCATCCGGTTATTTCCTGGTTGGCGGCCAAGCCCTCCACCACCGCAACGCCTACGCCATCCGCGGCTTCATGAACTAAAAAATCGATAGCCATGTGTTCCTCCTAGTATAATAAAAATAGAATCAATCAAGAAAACAGGACCTTTCCTGTTTTCATTTTACGAAATACTTTCTAATTACGTACGAAACTCAGCCATAATCTCTTTATCCGGGAGACTGACCGGAGTCCATGGTATTTAGCTGAGGATTATACGTAATCAGAAATTACTTTTTCAATCCATTCGATTGTCTCGAACAATGCTCACTCAACACCCTGCCTGCTCCAAAAGAAAAACCGTCACAATTTATACGGCCGGCACCTGGCGCAGGACCCACCTTTGCCTGTTAATCCGCTGCTGTACTGTTCAACCCATAGAAATAGGTTGTATTTGCATTTGGAATAATGCCGATTTTCGGCCTTCCAGAAAATGTCTCAACCCAGTCAGCTATGACCCGCGATGGATCAGCTGCGCGTAGGTGGCATTTTTGCAAGATGCCGGGGTCCATCTCGGAACAAATCGCCACATCGTATTGACTCAGTGTGCTGCCGAACAGGTATGCCTTATGAGCTCCCATCCTGAATCCCTGTTTTTTGAAATCAGCCAACACCTCCTCTGGACTGGTGAACTGCGACACATAATCAAAATACACATCATCTCCGACACCTTTGGTCGCTGCTGCCAGTAAAAGGATTTTGCCTCCTTTTTTCACCGCCCTGGAAGCCATATTCAACCCCTTTTGCGCCTGATACAGACAGATATCCTTGGGGTATCCTCCACAACTGGCTATCAAGATATCGAACTTGCGGTCAATATAAACGCCATAAAGATCAGCACAGGTTTTCGCTCCGTTTTGCAACGTATCAAGAGGTCTGCCCGCCAGAACCTCGACTACTTCCTTGCTGGGCGACATTACACAGTTGACTGCCAGATCAACACCAATCATCTCTCCGGCTTCGTTGATATCCTCTCTTACAGGATTGCCATGAAGCACCCCAACCACAGCATTGTCCTGAAACATCAAGCCATGATTATGTTCAATCGTTGCCGCCCCACCACAACCGATTACCACACCTTTCGAACCGCCTGTAAATCCGACAAATTGGTGTGGATCGATCTGACCGACAACAATTTTATAGTCAGCCTGGCTGATTTCCCTGTTGACAAGCACCGGGGTGCCCCAGCTGGTACGTCCAAAATCATCCATGGGACTGTTGTTTGCGTCGTGAGAGAGAACGCGACACCCCCGGGCAAGATCCGGTGGTACAATTCTACGACATGTCTCGTCATCTAGGGGCGGATGCAGCCCTCCGCCAATAACAACTGTAATCATGGCAGGATCAATATCCGGCAGCTGAACAAACAGCCAATCCAGAAGAACCGGCAAAAAGTCACCAACCGGCAGAGGTCTGGTTTCATCAGGTATGGCAATAGCTACACTGGTGCAGCCGGGACCGGGTAAAATGGTCCCATCCTTTCCAGCAAGACCGGCCAGTTCCTCCTGCAGGGCTTCCGGGATCGAAGGCAGTGAAGACATCTCGTTCGGCTCAAGGACCCGACTATCAGCCGTCTCCGGCAAATGAACGGATATCATCCCCTTACCATACTTCAATTCCACATCCATACGTCACCTCAGAGTTGCTCTCGGTTGTTTTCTCTTCCTAGAGCAATTACCGAGCCAATCCATCAACATACATCTAATACTTTGTAATTAGGCACTATGTGCGGAGTCTCTCTGGTCTTGGTGGCACATTTTTAAGACCAATATTGGGCACGCCGCCCACTATTGGGCGTAATTTTTCATCATGCATGAAACGAACGAGATGGGAAAAGAGCTGACACCATGGAACGATGAAAAAAGAAGCGCCCATATTCCTGACACAATAAAACTTTTTTTTAACCGCAATTACTGGGCAAATAGTACTTCTTCTCAGAAATACCTTATCATGCAAGAACGGCTTGATCTATCTAATATAACACAATATCAATACTTTAGATAACAACAATGATTTTCTATGTTTACATATTGGCAACTACTATTACTTTTTAATAAGTTGACATTTTCAGGAAGAGAAAGCATACGATATTCAAAAAGCTTTCCTTCATGGAATTGGCGGCAGGACACTGTAACGACGATTGAAGTAAGCGAGACGATTATCCTGGCATGCTCATGAACATTCCGGGACAGTTCCTCAAGGGAGCTTAGGAAAAACACGCTGCTATCCGATATCGTCCATAGTCTCAAAAATATTTTCCGGGGGGACACCCAAAATAGGTAAGATAAGGCAAAAATGAAATCCAGGAGCTGCGTTCGCTAATATCTCTTAGTTATTACCTTTATATATAATTTGTGTTAGAATGGCAGTGACGAACACATCCGTACCGGCAAAATGCCCATAAGAAATGTCGGGTACCCTACTATGACGGAGCATGCACTTGGCAATAATCGAAAAAATATTCTTCAAAACCGCTGAAATTCCCTGTGACCCAAACGAGGGAGAAGAGTCGATCCGGGTGAGCCAATTTACGCCGGCTGGAACCTTGCTGGCTGCTCTCGAAGATGACACCAATGCTGCGCCAGCTCCTGCAACCGGCAATGCCAATGATATAAAGCTTGTTCCCGGTAAAAATGTCGTTTTTTCTGCTGACTCCATTTCTCTTCTTGCCTCCCAGCCCGGCTACCCCTCCATCAACAGAGATACTGATGACACAACAACAGTAATTACTGTCGACCTCGAACCTCTTTTCACCATCACTGCAGGTAACTGGTCTGTAAAAATGACACTCTATCCCTCCATTGATGAAACACCGCTGCCCGAGACTTCTGAAATCGAAGCAATGCTCAAATCAAGCGGGGTTTCTTTTGGGATCAGGAAAAAAAATATTGAGGAAGCCGTTATCGCTGTGCTTCGAGAGAACAAACCAGTCAGAGATCAGACAGTCGCCAGAGGGCGACTTCCGGTCAATGGAGAAAATGGCCGACTTCGTCTTGCTATTGCCACGGAGTCCCAACCCGGCAAAGAACTTAAAGACGGAAAAATGGACTTCCGCGAACGAAATTTGTTTATCGGTGTAGACAAGGAACAGCTTCTGGCGACGCTGCTTCCGGCGACAACGGGCCTGCCGGGTGTAAACATTTTTGGTCAGGAAATTCCGCAAGTACCTGGAAAAGAGCTTATTTTCAAACCCGGACCTGATGTTCTCTACGATGATTCCACCGGCGAGATCCGCGCCGCCTTCGCAGGTGTTCTCTCGGTGGTCAATGACACCGATGTAAAAATCACCGCAAAGCATGTAATCAATGGAGATATAGATTACAACACCGGCAATATCGACTCCCGAGACGCCGTGCATATCAGCGGTTCCGTCAAGCCTGGTTTTACAGTCAGGGGAGGTGGTGACGTCTTCATAGGCGGAAACGTCGAAGCAGCCGCCATTATTGGCCAAGCCAATGTGGTATTGCGCGGCGGCCTCCTGCAGAAAGGTGCCTCAATCACGGCCGAAGCGGACATCGACATGGCCTTCAGCCAAAACGGCTCCACCAACAGCGGTGGCTCCTGCACAGTACGCCGCGAAATATACTTCAGTGATATCAGCTCTATCGGGACTATTACCTGTAAAGGTACGGCAAAGGTCGTCGCCTCAGACCTCTGTTCAGGAGGCTCCGTCCATGTCTCCGATGTTGATACGGAATCGAGTCCCAATTCATTGCTGGCGGCGGCAACCGACCCAAAGCGCTACAGGCGCTATCTCGCACTCCTCCGCAGCTACCATATTCTCCAGGCTGAAATCAACAAACTGCAACATCGCCTGGGTCCAGGCGTTCACAATGAAGATATTGAGGAACTCAAAGAAGAGTCAGAAGACGTTCTGAAGGAGCTGTCTGCCTTCAATCTCGTCCCTAAAACTCCGGAAAATGACCGCAACAGTGCCTTGCGTTACGCCTGCAAGCAAAAGATCTCCGTAAGCGGAACGATTCGTCAAGGAGCTGTGGTTCGTATCGGCAACAGTGGAGCAACCCTGGAAAAAGAATACCGCAACGGATATTTTGCCCTGAACAGTGATACGGAAAAAATAGAATTTCATTCCAACTTCCCCGGTGCAAACGCTTCGGAAAAAGTATAACAGTATGCAATAGAGGAAAAAACGACAATGAATGTTAACCTGTGGATGGTCACCAACCCCGTTACCATCAGCCCCGAGCAGACCCTTGGAGAAGCCCGGAGATTGTTCGAAAACCACAAAATTCGTCGTCTTCCGGTAGTTGTAGACAATATCCTGGTAGGAATATTGAGCCCAGGTGACCTGGAAAAGGCAATGCCCTCCATCTTTGACTCCGAAGGAAGCAACGAAGAGGAGTACCTTGCCGACCACGTAGAAATCAGAACCGTAATGACTTCATCCCCCCTCACCATCAAGGCTGATGAACCGCTGATTGAAGCAGCCTATAAAATGCGGAAAAACAAAATTGACGGCTTACCTGTTGTTGAGGACGGCTCCCTCGTCGGTGTCATCAGTATTACCGATATTCTTGACGCATTTATCGAGATTCTCTCAACCAACCAGCCGGGAACACGCCTTGATCTCAAGATTGATCGACAGCCGGAATCCTTCTATAAAATGATCAAAATTTTTCAGCGACAGCAAAAGGAAGTTCTGGCCATTACCCAGCATCACGATTTCAGTAAAACCCACCAGCTGATTACAATCCAGATACGCGGGCATGACAACGATGACCTTCTTGAACAGCTCTGGGATAATAAGGTGATGGTGGAAAAAGTCACCCAACTTCCATGAGTATTTCATCCAACAATCCCAGCAACTCCAGGTCAACCTTCAGAGAAATGTGGATGGCATGAGATTACAGAGGTTTTTATCAGATGTGGGATTCTGCTCAAGACGGGAAGCCGAAGAGCTTATTGCGGCAGGAAAGATCAGGATTGATGGGAAAAAGGCGATCCTTGGAGACAAGGTAAAAGGCCAGGAAAGCATTGTTGTGGATGGAAAGCCCCTGCCTGCCAGTAGCCCGTCGGTCAAAAAAGTTATCGCCTTTCATAAACCTCTGGGTGTAGAATGTACCATGCAGAAGAGCCCCTGGCTGAAAACACTGATGGATTTTGACTTTGGCCCGGACAGGGTCTTTCCTGTCGGCAGCCTGGAAAAAGACGCTCATGGCCTGCTTCTTCTTACCAATGATGGGAAGTTAGGAAACATTCTGGCCATGCCGGATACCGCCAGGGAAGAAGAATATATCGTTATGGTAAAAGAGCCTCTCGTCCCTGAGAAGTTAGCGCAGCTGAAGGAAGGAATAACGTTGAAGAATAAAGAGTTTACCCTGCACAAAGTCACCATGGAAAAGGAAAATGTTTTTCAATGTGTGTTGAGAGGCGGAAAACCCAAGTACATCCGTAAAATATGCAGTGCTTTCGATCTTGAGGTTGTCGATCTGCAGCGGACTCGAATCGGGAGCATTCGACTTGGTGAAATTCTTCCAGGTCAGTGGAGCTCGCTCAACGAAAAAGATCTTCAAAGCCTGAAAGAATCGAATGCTCCCAAAACCCGGGAGCCTCAACGCCGAATAATCAAGAAACGCTAATGTTTGAGGGCGCAGCGCATATTCTATCGATAGAGTATCTCCATCCCTACGAAAAGGCGGTGAAAGATGGATGTTTTTGTTGCCAGACAGCCAATATTTGACAGAAACAAAAAAATATTTGCTTATGAACTGCTTTTTCGCGCCGGCATGAGCAATGGATTTCCAGATATTGATGGCAATACAGCTACATCAAGCCTTCTCTCTTCCTCGTTTTTCACTGTCGGCATTGAGAAAATTGCTGCTGGAAAAAAAGCGTTCATCAATTTTACTGAGCAGCTCATTTTAAAAGAAGCCCCTCACCTCTTCTCCAAAAAGAAACTGGTGGTAGAGATTCTTGAAGACGTTGAGCCCAGTGAAGCAATAGTTGCCGCCTGCAAAGAATTAAAAGAGCAGGGATACCAACTTGCCCTGGATGATTTTGTCTATTCCAAGCGCTTCGACTCTCTGATCGCCCTCAGTGATATTATTAAGATAGATTTCCGTTTAACACCTGCTGAAGAAATAAAAAAGATGGTGCCTGTTCTGCAGCAATTCAACTGCAAGCTTCTTGCGGAAAAAGTAGAAACTCATGAAGAGTTTAAAGATGCCCTCTCTCTTGGCTTTGATTACTTCCAGGGATATTTCTTTGCCAAGCCGGAGGTATTGAAAAATCGAGACCTTTCCACTTCGAAGTTGACTATGCTGCGGCTGATTTCACAAATGAACAGCAAAGAATTTGATGTAGCCGGCCTGGAGGAGTTGGTTGTCCAGGATGTTTCAATCTCCTACAAGCTTCTCAATTATCTCAACTCCGCAAAGTTCAGTCGTCTACAGCCACTTTCCTCTGTGAGGCAGGCAATCAGTTTTCTGGGAGAACGCGGATTCAGACAATTCACTTCGCTTGTCGCAACCAGCAGATTAGCCGATGACAAGCCAAACGAACTTCTGAGAATCTCCATTATCCGCGCCCGTTTTCTGGAACGTATCGGACTGGAACTGAAAGCCAACGACAGCGAATTGTTTCTTCTTGGTCTTTTTTCGTGCATAGATGCCATGCTCGACCGCTCTCTGGAGGAAATATTTACCCAACTTCCGCTTTCAGAAAATATCACAGCTCCATTGGTGGAGAGAAAAGGTGAATTATTTATCTTTCTGCGTCTGATCGAAACCTATGAATCAGGAAACTGGGTTGCCTATAAGTATGCTCAGAAAAAAGTGGGCTTAGAGGATGAGAAGATCGTCGGCTTTTATCTCGAAGCAATTTCCTGGGCTGATTCATTCAGCAATCCTTAGGCCGGCCAAACCCGAATTTCTCATAAACACTGTTCCTAATGGTTCTCCTGATGGGGATATTTGTGCACAAAATAGTAGGCAATTCCCGTAGCAACCAGGACTGCTCCTGTAGCGAATACATAGAGCGGCTCAAGCACTTCATAATCAAGAACGATCACCTTTCTGGCTACAGCCATCAAGGCAGTGGATAGAACGATTTTGACATGGATGACGTCGTCGCGCAGGTAAAGAATGATATTCTGGAAAATTTCTATTGCTATCAGAACGACCATAAACGCCCCGAATGTGGCAAGTATATCACCTATGGTAAGGATAAAACGCGGCGGAGCTACCAGGCGTTGATAGAGCGTCCAGCCGACATCAACCACCCCGAACACAATAACGACAATCATGAGCAGCCCCAGCGTTTTGAGGCTTAGATGGATGATCTTTTTCAACATCCAGAGAAAGGGATCATCCGTACGTATAAGTTTCATTTTTCCTCCATCTTGACAGGTGAAACATAACCTTCCGGCTTGACGACAAGCACAGAGCAGTCAACCTGAGAAAGAACTTTTTCCGCAGTATTGCCGATAATAAGTCCGGGAACACCTGTTCTGGCAATTGCTCCCATAAGCAGCAGATCCACTCCGAGAAAATCAATTGTTCGCTGTATAACTTCAACGGTTTCACCTTCGAGAATATGAATATTGGCAGGACTCACATCCAGCCGGATCTTTTGGAAAAGCCCGTCAAGGGTATCTTTATATGAACACCACACCTCCTCTTTTATGCCGGCAACCTCATCCAGGCTCAGATTAAAACGGGGACTGTGCATCATCGCCTCAAACTCAAGACGCCAGGCATGGAGATAGTGGACCTCACCCTGCCGGGTACCGCCGGCTAAGGACACAGCCAGGTCAATCAGTGTCCTGTTCAGTAATCTGTTTTCGGGTTGATTATTGCCAAGATCCAGAGCCGCGAGAACAGTTTTGCAGCTTACGCTTTCAGAATCACTGATAACCCATACAGGACAAGGGCATTTTCGAAAAAGGCGCATAGCCAGTAAATCCCCACCCTCCTGTATGACACGTTTTTTTATTATAAGATCGTGCCCATCCCGCAAAACTTTCTGAATGATTGCGATAAAATCCTTCCCCTGCAGCAGTTCAGCCGAAACAGAAATCCCCTTCCAGCCATCCGCCGTGATGCTTTCCAGCAGTTCTTCCCGGCGTTGTTGTATAACAAGGTCCGGAAGCGACTTCAACCTGGAAGAAAAAATTTTCCCGATCTGTTCACTTTGTCTTTCCTCAAAAGTACCAACCACACATACTTCTGCATTGTTCTTCCTGGCCAGAGATTGGACCGCAGCAGCTACTGCCTCTTCTTTTTTGTCTGCAGTTTCAGGAATATAGATAATATTTTTAAATCGATTCATTACACCACACCCCAAGTCCAGCAGACGAGATAGTCCATCTGAATGTTACACACGTTGTTTTTGACGGTTACGATAACATAAGAATGAATGGTCCCATTGGAAAGTCCGGCCATCAAATACGCAGCACTGCACTTAGTTCTGGCCGAAGACAGAATCGTGAGCTATCACCTTTTCTTTCATCAGAATATCCCAGAGAACCGGAACGATAATAATGGTGAGCAGAGTCGCAGTGCAGAGTCCGGTCACAAAGGTCATGGCCATGCTTCCCCAGATTGTTGAATACTCTGGGATCCCCAAGGCCATAGGCAAGAGCCCAAGAGTAGTTGTCAGTGTGGTCAGAATAATGGGGCGGAGGCGTATATGGGTGGCTCTGAGCAGCGCCGACCGCTTTTCCGCACCCGCACGATAGGTCTTATTGAGAAAATCAACAAGAACCAGAGAGTCATTCACCACTACTCCCATAACCCCGATAATAGCCACGAAACTGTTGACGGTAAACAATGTCCGGGAAACAGCAGTGCCGTAAATAACTCCCGTCAAAGCAAACACAATCGCAGAAATGATTATGAGCGGCTGCAGATATGACTGAAATTGAGCAGCAAGAATAAGGTAGATGACAACCACCGCAATGACAAAGGCATATGCAAGTGACACAAAAGATTTCTGGGTTGATTCGTGTTCACCTGCAAAATTGAGCCCGGCACCAGGGTAGTCTACACGCAAAGAAGCATAGAAATCGGCAACTCCGGCAATAACCATGGGACTTGTAATGGGAGCACCCGCTGCAATGTCGGCGGTGAGAGTAACAGCTCGCTGACTTTGAAACCTGTTGAGATATTCCTGCTCTTCAGAAAATATCGGTCTGGCGACATCCTTGAGTCGCAGTGTGCCTTCCGGAAGATCGGCTATGCTCAGATCCAGCAGGGCAAATATCGAATCACCCGTCGCCAGTTTTGTTTTCATTCGTATATCAATACGCTCTTCCGGCAGGTTCATCATCCCTACAATCTGCCCTTCCATAACAGAAGCGGCAAGCCCGGCTGCCTCGGCGACGCTCAGGCCAAACTCCGCAGCCCTTTCTCCATCGATTTTTATTCGCATCACTGAGGCGGTACTGCCCTGATCGTCTCCAAGGCCGACCAGCCAGGGAGAAATCTCCTCTTCCGTACGGAGATACTTTTCAATGCGTTCGGCCAGCGCCATGACATTCGATGTACTGTTGCCAAGTATTCTGATATTGATATCTTTACCTGTAGGGGGACCGTCCTT
>JAZBNU010000139.1:0-14692 GCA_036350815.1 Desulfopila sp. | reverse complement strand
CGGGTGTCTGCAGCCAGGACGGCTGCAGTCAAGCCCCCATGGAAGGGTTTATGGCGTCCCGTGAAAAGAGTGATCCTGCCCCATAGGGCTTGCTGATCTTTAGGGGTAATCAGAAAACATATTGCTCACGCGTTAGGCATTAAGGTTCCCAGATACTATTCTATTGAAGAGAAAGATAATGGTTTTGCAAAAGTTTTTCCGGAAGAAGAGTAAAAGAAAAGGGGGTAACTCCGATGATCCTCGATATCTTGTCGACCACACAACTCTGAGTGACGACGAATATGTGCGGCTGTGTTACCGCTTTTTTCTTGAACGCTCTGCCGACCAGGGCGGCCTGAATTATTTTGTGCAGAAGCTTCACGAGGGAAGATCCCGTGCGGAGATACTTAAAGAAATTGTTCAGAGCGGGGAGTTTCGTGATCTTCAGAACAAATACAGCCCTTTCCGGCTTCCCTCTTTGCGAGACCTCAGACCAGAGCAGTATCAATTATGTAAACAATATAAGAAAGAAGGTGAAGCTCTTGCTTTCCGTATACTTTCTCCTGCTGATTTTGATTGGCTCGAGGAGATGATATTGCAGCATGGCTATTACGACAATGGTGGATTATGGGAGGCAGAAATTGATGACGACAAAAGGGTTATAGCTCAAATGGCTCAGTTGCTCCAGCCTCGCAGAAGCCTTGAGCTGGGCTGTTTTAACGGCTCGGTAGTCAAATTGATGAGGGACGCCGGTATTGATGCGGAGGGCGTTGAGATCAGTCATCTCGCCTTGTCCTTGGTTCATCGCCCGATTCGGTCGAAAATCCATTTCGGGGATATCCGGCAGATCGACCTGGAGCCTGATTACGACCTTATACTCGCCATGGATCTTTTTGAACATCTCAACCCAAACAGCTTAGACCAATATATCCTCCGCTGCCGCGAACTGCTCGGCAGCGGAGGGTATGTCTTCACAAATATTCCCGCCTATGGTTGTGATGCTCTTTTCGGAGAAGTGCATCCTTTCGTTTTCGACGACTGGAAGTCCATTGTCGACTCAGACGGCATGTTTCCCACGCTCCATGTTGATCGTGATGGCTGGCCAATCAGCGGTCACCTGATCTGGGCTGAAACCGGATGGTGGCAACAGCAGTTTGAAACCCAGGGATTTCGACGTGAATGTGATATTGAAAGAGCTCTGCATCAACGATTTGATCACTTTATTGTTGCCAACACACCAGCACGGAAATCGTTTTACATCTTTTCTGTCGGCATGCCGGAGAATACTTCACAGAATATTATTTCTCATATCAACTCAGTGTAAATAATCAGGTGGGATTTTTATGTTTGAGATTATTACCCATATAGAATAGTAATTCTTATTAAGATTCTGTGAGATGAAAAGAATATGGAATTTACAATACGATTCTTACAATTGTTCTCAGCAGGGCTCTATCTGGCTGCACCGATACTTTTGTTTTTTGTTTGTGTTATCGTAGCCTTAGGGCAGGTAGTGGGGAGACTTGAAAAATGGAAAGCCTTTGATGCATTCTATTGGTCTTTCATTACTGCAACAACCGTAGGATATGGAGATTTAAGGCCAACGAGAAAGATATCAAGATGCTTGTCTCTGCTTATTGCCTTAACGGGGCTTGTTTTTACAGGAATAGTCATTGCCATCGCTTTAGAAACAGCCTCCTTAAGTTTTAGTCTCAGCGATTCATTTGATACGGTTAAAGAACAGCTCAGACACCTACGCTGAGTGGATGGATTGTATATTCAAGTTCGACAGATTCATTCGCTTAGTAATCATATTTTCACAATACTGCCTGTTGCTTACCTTTGATTGAAGTAATTGGCAGCGCACCAACTTTTCCGTTTCAAGTCCTGGAGGTTTGCTTCAGGATTTGATGTTCTCAAGGAAAAAAATACAATGTCGGGACTTGAGACTATGAGAAAATCACTTTTCTGTATTACGCTGCTCTTCTTTTTTCTTGCTATCGGTCCCTGGGCCTGGGGGAGTGATCTCAAGGGGAATATCCACATTGCCTTTCTGGTGGATGCAACCGGGAACAAAGTCTTTCTGGAGCTTGTCCAGAAGGAGATCAGTACCCTTTTGAAAAACAGCTACACTGTGGAGTTTGAGGTGAGAACTCTTGATTCCAGTGACCGAGAAGGAATGAAGAGGCAAATAGAGCAGCTCATGCAAGATGACAGGATAAATTGTATAATTGGGCTGGCTCTGGATACTTCAGATGCGCTTATCGGTATCAAAAGGTATACAAAACCTGTCATTGCAGCAGCTATTCTGGATAGAAAACTGCAAGGGCTTCCTATGACAGCCGAGGGTACCAGTGGTATAGATAATTTTAACTATATCGAGTCTCCATTTGATGTTGAAAAAGATCTCACTACTTTCAAAAGATTATATGACT
The DNA here is from genome assembly GCA_036350815.1 of Desulfopila sp. GTDB lineage: Bacteria > Desulfobacterota > Desulfobulbia > Desulfobulbales > Desulfocapsaceae > Desulfopila_A. The sequence goes on along the minus strand of JAZBNU010000139.1, from coordinate 12,278 downwards.
ATAAGCATCTGGCTGTACTGTTGAATGCTAGGGAAACCTTATTGTTCCATACTGTCTTCAGTCATATCGGCAGAGCTGTCGACAAGGTATCTCCAGGAGCAAGGCTCTCTTTTGTGGAAATATATCCGCACAAACTTGCAGAGAGCATGGCAGCTATGCCCGATGACGTTGACAGTGTCTATTTACCGCCTGTTTTTGTTCAGGATGAAGTTGGCGAACAGAAAAAACTCATCGACCTTATTAATGAAAGAAGGCTTCCCTCATTTGCTTTATTAGGTGAAGAGAACGTTCGGATGGGGGTAATGGCTTCCATTGCTCCAGATCGTAATATCAATGCCATGTCCAGACGAATTGCCATTAACGTTCTAAAAATTTTCAGCGGCACTAATGGTGCAGACCTGCCTGTTCAGCTGAGTCAATATACCGATAATTATGTGGTAAATGTGGCCACCCTGGAAAAAATCGACTTTTTCCCATCCTGGCAAGTCATGAGCGAGGCCAGGCTCATCAATCTCGATAATGAACGTAGAGGCAGACGGATAAATCTCCCCGGCGTTATTGGAGAAGCATTGCGATCGAATGTAATTCTGCAGATAGAACAGTTAAATACACGCTTACAGCAGCAGGAAAAAAATATTTCCTCGGCACCGTTTTTTCCTCAGCTGGAGTTGTCAACTTCTGTGGACATGATTGATGACAACAGGGTTAATGCTGCCGTCGGCTCACCTTCACGGCATACCTGGCTGGCTTCAGGCAGTCTTTCACAGATCCTCTATGCAGATGATGTGTTCGCCAACTATGCCATTCAGAAGATTTTTTTGGAGTCTCAGAGATTCCAAGAAAAAGCGCAAATGCTCGACACTGTAATAACTGCGGGGGAAGCGTATATCAATCTGCTGTTTGCCAGAAGCAACAGAGCTATTCAGAACAACAATCTGGCAGTAACACGAAAAAATCTTGATATAGCCCGCAACAAAGAAGCCGTTGGTTCTGTTGGAGCTTCAGAGGTACATCGATGGGAGAGTGAACTGGCATCAAACCAGATCAACCTGAACGACGCCCACAGGGACTTGCAGCTAGCAAGGCTGTCGGTGAACAATATCCTTAACCGTCCTATAAATGAAGAATTTATTGCCGAGGACCTTGATGACTCTACACCCATTGAGCTGATTATTACGGATCCTGAAGTGTACGGCTATCTTGGGGATTTCAAGAAACTGAACAGGTTTGGAGAATTCCTCATGGAAGAGGCGAATTTGAATCTCCCAGAACTCAAACAGGTAGCAGAAAGAGTGAAAGCGCAGAAAAGGGATATTCTTAATCGCCAACGGGCATATTATATCCCTGATATCAGGATACAGGGAAAAATTGATCATGTGCTGGGCGAATATGATACTGTTATTGAGACGTCATCTGATCTCGACACCCCATGGTCAATCGCAGCAACAGCAAGCTGGCCTCTGTATAAAGGCGGTAATCGGGGATATGAACTTGAAAAAAGCAGAATTCAGCTCAGACAGATTGGACTGGAGGAGGTAAGTCTTCGTAACCAGTTAAGTTTGCAGGTTCAATCGAATCTGCAGACTGCTGCTGTTTCTGCCAGAGAAATCAGTTTGTCTCGTGCCGGTCTCAAGTCTGCACAGAAAAACTTTGAAATTACCCAGGCAGGATATTCGGAAGGAAGAAACAGCATTGCCGATCTCATCGATGCACAAAACGCGAAAATCAGTGCTGAGCTGGGTGAGGCAGTTGCCAAGTATCAGTTTGTTCTCGATTTTTTGAAGCTGGAGCGTTCTGTCGGCAGATTCCATTTTCTTGACACTCCGCAAGAGAAAGACGCTTTTCTCGAAAGGCTTCAGCGATATATGGATGCAACAGAAGAAAATACTCATTAACAGGGAAGCAACATGGAAAAAACTCTAATTCGCACCTCGCTGTGCATAGGATCTGCAGTTGTCACTCTTCTTCTGCTGCTGTTGGCAGGGTGCAGTGAGGAGCAGAAAACCGAGCCTGATTCTTTAGTCCGGCCTGTTCGTTATGTGACTCTTGAAGCTGGTGACCAGAGTAAAAGCAGAACTTTCAGCGGCACTGCCGTTTCGGCCCGGCAATCATCATTGAGTTTTAAAGTTGCCGGAACCATACAAAATATCCCGGTCAAGATTGGTGATGTTGTAGACAAGGGCACCCTTCTCGCTGAGCTTGATGAAACGGATTTGAAGGTTGAAGTTGAATCAGCAGAGGCAAACCTCAGGTCCGTTGAGGCAGATGCTCAGGCAAGTCTTACCGCCGTGAATACTACCAGGTCGAACTATGCTCGCATAGAAAAACTCTATGAGAGCGACAACGTTTCCCTGAGCGAATTTGAGAAGGCACGCGGGGACTTTGAAACGGCACAGGCGCAGCGAAAAGCTGCCAACTCCCAGGTAGCGACGGCACGCACAAAACTACAGGCTGCGAAAAATCAGCTGAGCTACACCAAACTTACCGCCCCTTTTGCCGGCATTATTAACTCAATTGAAGTCGACGAGAATGAAGAGGTCGCTCCCGGCAGCGCTATAATGATTATCAGCGGCTTTGATAAACTTGAGGTTAAAGTCAATCTCTCGGATCTCTACATTTCCAACATCAGGAGAAACATGCCATGCGTTGTCACCTTTCCCTCTTTGCCGGATATCCGCGTTGACGGTCTGGTCTCTGAAGTACCTTTTGCGGCATCGGATGTACCCACATATCCCGTAACCATTTCCATAGAGGCGGCAGACGAAAGACTCAGACCAGGGATGTCTGCAAATGTTACTTTTAATTTCAGCAGTTCCGGTGAAGGAAATAGTATCTATCTTCCCGTTGATGCCGTTGGAGAAGATAACGAGGGGAATTTTGTTTTTATTCTTGAGGCAACTGAAAAAAACATCTATCTGGCAAAAAAGCGAAAAGTCACTCTCGGTCCCTTAAGTGAGACAGGCTTTGAAGTTGAAGCCGGGGTCAGTGCCGGGGAGAAAATAGCCACTTCAGGACTGCAGATTCTGCTTGACGGAATGCAGGTTACGTTGCTGGACAAAAAATAAAAGCGGAAAAGAGAATACTCTTATGAACATTACTCAACTGGCTATACAGAAAAACCGTATTTCTCTGAGCCTGCTTTTTGTTGTGATCCTTCTGGGACTCTCAATGTACAAGGGACTGCCTCGAGACAGCATGCCTCCCTATACAGTAAGGGTCGCCACCATTGTCAGTAATTTTCCCGGCGCCAACCCTGAACGAGTGGAGCTCCTTGTGAGCAAAAATCTTGAGGAGGTCGTTCAGGAGATTCCTGAGGTGAAGACTGTTACCAGTCAGTCCCGGACCGGATTGTCTGTGGTAACCGTTACCCTGAAAGACGAGGTTAAAAAAGAAAATCTTCAGCAGATATGGGATGAACTCCGCCGGAAGATAGATGTTATGGACACCCTTCCGGAAAGCGTCAAGCCCCAGCTCAATGATGATGATATCGGGGTTGTCTATGGCATAATGCTGGGACTTCTCTCGGATGAATTTTCCTATGCTGAGATGGAGGATGTTGCCCGAATTCTCCGCGATGATTTGATTAAGCTGCCGGATTCAGCCAAAGTGATTCTTGGCGGAGTTCAGGAGCAGCAGGTGGTCGTTGAGTTTGACATCAGCCGTCTGTCGGAATATGGGTTAACTGTAGGGAAGCTGCAGCAGATAATCCAGTCAACAAACATCCTCGATTCCGGAGGTGAGATCAATATTGGTGAGAAGCGGCTGATTCTTGAACCTACCGGTAATTATGACTCCATCGAAGAGCTCGGCAAAACAATCATCCCGGTGGGAAACAATGGTGAGACCGTGTATCTCGACGAGATAACCACAATCAGGAAAGGATACAAAGAGCCGAAACGGAGCCTGGTAAGGGTCAATGGTAAAAGAGCAATCTCTCTTGCTATTTCTCTGAAGGAAGGCGCAAACATCATCAAACTGGGAGAGATGGTTGATGCCAGGATAGCAGACTATAACAGTCGTCTTCCCTTGGGGCTGGATGTAGTCCGCCTTGCCTCACTTGATGGGTATGTTGATGAAAGCATAGATAATTTTGTCAGTAATCTGATCCAGAGTATCGTCATTGTCATGGCGGTAATGCTGGTTTTTCTGGGACTAAGAACCGGACTTGTGGTGGCGAGCCTCATTCCTCTGGTAACGGTCATGACACTTATGCTTATGGGCACCATCGGCATGGGGCTGAATCAGGTTACCCTGGCAGCGCTTATTATGGCACTAGGTATGATGGTTGATAATGGCATTGTCGTTTCAGAGTCGATCATTGTCAAAATGGAGGAGGGCCAGAGCCGTCTCCAATCTGCCGTTGATACCTGCAGTGAGCTTTTCATTCCTCTGCTTATATCAACACTGACTACCTCAGCGGCTTTTCTTTCGTTTTTTCTGGCTGAATCGACCATGGGAGACATCATGGGACCGCTCTTTGTGGTTATTTCCTTTGCCCTTATCTCCTCCTGGCTTATCAGTCTGTCGATTATCCCTCTCTTGGGGTACATTTTTATTAAGATCAAGAGTGAAACCGATCCTGAAAAAAAAGGGAGTATTTTCGATGGACTGAAAAAAATATATATCACTATACTCACTTGGGTTCTCAAAGCGAGATTGCTTTTCCTGGCCGCTATGCTGGTCCTGTTTATCGTCTCACTAAAAGGTTTCTCTCTGGTTCCGTTTATCTTTTTCCCCGACAGTGACAGGAACATGATAACGATAGACATCAATTTGCCTCTTGGAACAAAGATAGAAAAGACCAGGGCTCTGGTTGAAGGTATTGAAAGGCATATTGATGCCAACCTGAAAGTCAATGAGAGCAGAGAACGGGGGATTGTAGACTGGTCTTCCTATATAGGCGAGGGGCCTGAGTCTTATGACCTCGGATACAGCGCTGATGAACCGAATTCAAGCTATGCGCACATCCTGGTAAATACAAGCAGCGGTGAAGACAACGGCTTTATAATTCGTGATCTAGATACGTTTTGTTTTGAGAATTTTCCCGGAGCTGATATTCGCGTTTCTTTGCTGGGCCAGGGAGGCGGCGGGACACCTGTTGAGATCCGTATATTTGGTGAAGATGAGGAGGTCCTGTTCGATCTTGCTACGGCAACGAAGCTGGCCCTCAACGGAGTGGCCGGAACCAAGAATGTCATGGATAACTGGGGACCGAAACTCCTGAAATTCATTATTGATATTGACCCTGCCAAGGCGCAGAAAGCAGGGGTAACCAATGAAGATATTGCTATCAGTCTGCAGACGGTTTTGAGCGGTTTCAAGGCGGGCACCTTTCGAGAGGGCCAGGACAGTCTTGCCATCCTCATGCGCAGCGGTGAGTTTAATGAAATGACCCTTCAGGGATTAGAAAACTCCAACGTATTTGTTCAGGCCAGCGGCCAGGCTATACCGCTTAGTCAAGTGGCGAGGGTTGTTCCCCAATGGGGTTTTGCCAAGATTATGCACTATGATCTGAGCAGGACCATAACGGTTTCCAGTTACCTTAAAGACGGCTATACAGCCAGTGAAGTAACCGCCCAGATAAAAAGCTGGCTCGAAAACGAGAGTTCGAAGTGGCCTTCCGGCTATCGTTACGAACTTGGCGGTGATGCTGAAAATACCCAGGATAACATGGGTGCTGTCATACATTACCTGCCTTTGTCGGGTTGTATCATCCTTCTCCTTCTTATCTTTCAATTCAACTCCATCCGTAAAACAATTATGGTTCTCTCCACCATTCCGCTGGCAATAATCGGAGTGGTTATCGGCCTGATTGTGTTTCGCTCGTATTTTGGCTTTATGGGCTTTTTGGGAGTGATATCACTTGCCGGCATTGTGATTAACAATGCCATTGTCCTGATTGATCGAATTGACCTTGAAAGAAATGAGCTAAAGCGACCACCAGCCGAAGCGGTTGAGGAAGCTTGCAAACAGCGCTTTCGGCCGATTCTGTTGACCACTTTTACCACCACCCTGGGGCTTATTCCGCTCTATCTGGGGGGAGGGGTAATGTGGGAACCCATGGCAATTGCAATTATGGTGGGGCTGCTTTTTGCTACCTGCATTACCCTGCTCTTTGTTCCAGTGCTCTATAGTGTGTTGTACCGGATACCTAAATAAGAGTACAACGCTGCCTGTCTGAGTGAAAAACCTGTTTTTACTTAGACAGGTCGTTTGACCTTTCGCTTTGTATCGTAAACCATGCTCATGGAGTCGTGTCTCTGGCTTAAAGTGTCTGCTTCATTCGATTTTCAGGAGAGTATATTTAATACGGGTGAAGCCAAAAGGATAGATTGTCGAGCGGTTGCGACGAAAAAAGAGAGAAAAGATTAATGACCGAGGAAAAATGCTTTGACGTTGGGACAGGTGACAGCCGTTTCTATATGGGATGTCTTTTTTTACTTCTGTTCATCGTCTTAACGAGTTCCAATTGTCTTGCCAAGGTCTTTGCTGATCGAAGCATAACCCAATACTCTCCTGTAGTCGAATGGTCTCTGGTCAATGCGACCTACACGGGCAATCCTTTCGATCTCGTGGCGAAAGTGACTTTCAGTCATACTTCAAGTGAAACCGTTCACACCACGGAAATGTTCTACGATGGTGGTGATACCTGGAAATTCAGATTTGCAGGTACCCTTACGGGGAACTGGGCGTTTTTTACATCCTCGGATGATGGGGATCTCCATGGTCACAGCGGTTCAATCACTGTGCTTGAAAACAGTGACAGCAAAATTCGTGGCTTTATAATGGCCCATGACAAGGATGTGAAAAAATGGGCACGGCAGTATGGGCCGGATACCCGGTTGATGCCGTTCCTCCCGCATTATGTGATGTATGACGAGGGTGCCGATATCAAAACCGATGTCTTTGATGCAGATATCCAGCTGTTTTTAAGAGAACATGGTTTCAGTGGTTTTCATGTCCCGGTAATGGACCCCGATGTCTGGGTCAGGGAGGGAAACCCCAATCTTGTGTACTTTTCGCAATTGGAAGAACTCCTCGACAAAGTAAACCGGGCGGGTTATGCCTGCCATCTATGGATATGGGGGGATGAAAGCAGGAACCAATATCCGTTGTGGGGGATCAATGGTGAGGTGGACAAGCGGCTGCAGCGCTATATCGCCGCCCGGCTTGGGCCAATTCCAGGCTGGTCGGCAGGATATGGCTTCGACTTGTGGGAATGGGTGAATGAGGCTCAACTCGATGAATGGCACGATTATCTAAAGGCTCATCTGGGCTGGCCTCATCCTCTGGGAGCTCGTGCAGATAAAAACCAGTTCAACCAGATTTCGGAAAAAATGGAATTTTCCTCGTATGAATTGCATAAGGAAAACGATCCTGTCTTGTGGTACGAGCAGTGGCGCCGTGTTGTTAGGGAACGGCCAGACAAGCCGGCATTTTCTGAAGACAGATTTCGGATACGGGGCAAATATCCTGAAAAGGATGTGACGGCGGAAGAGACACGGCGAGGCTTGTATTATGCTGTACTTGCCGGCGGTGCTGCCGGTATCTGGGGCAATCTGAAAGAGAGTGATGGAACATGGAAGAGCAGTGGCAAGTCCTTTGCCTATACCAATAAAGATCAGATTAAAACATGGTCCGTTTTCTGGTCCGAAAATGGTCGATTTCTTGGAGACATGGAGGCGGTCGACCATCTCTCCGACGGGTATGTTCTTCACAGTGCGTCAGCACAATCATATGTCGCTTATAAAGAGGAGACTGTTACCATCTCCCTCATTCTTGAGGTCTCAGGTACGGTACCGGTGGTCGCTGTTGACACTAAAGCGAAATATAGTGAAGTGAGTTTGGGAGAACAGCCGAGTGGCGATCACACTTTTCTTCTCCCCTACCAGTCTGATTGGATAATCGCTGCCGGCAGCTTTGTCGAAGTTCCTCAACCCAAGTTGGAAATCAGTTCACGGGCGATCTATTACGGCGATGTGGTTCCTGGGGAGAATAGGGATGAGACGTTGCGGCTAAGTAATGGAGGATCGGTCAGTCTGGATGTCTATGCCATCGCTGCCGACAACCCTGTTGCGCCACCATTCAGCATGGTAAAAGACACCTGTTCCAACCAAACTTTGCATCCCCATGAAAGCTGTACGCTCATCCTGCGCTATCAACCTGTGGTTGAAGGTGACGTATCGGATTCGTTTGATATTCCGACCAGTGCCTCTAGGGTGGCAGATATTGTATACCTGTTCTCGGGAAAGGGGCAGTTCCCCTGGATTCTTCTTTCACCTATCATTTCAAGGCAATAGCAGATACAGATGTCGTCTGTTGCGGCGTCCCCATGCACACAGGTCTTCTTCTCCCAGGCATTTTTTATCCATAGCGCTTTTCAAGGTGGGCCAGAAAGCAGGCGGGGTCTGTCGGTGAACCTGTGGCAAGACTGATTAATTCTTGTGAATCAAGAAATGAAGCCCTGTTCCATATCTTCTCTTTCAGCCACCGGTGCACAAAGCCTATTTCCCCTCTACCCATCGTCTCGGTCCAGTCCTGATGCTCATTTTGTATTGCCGTAAAAATCTGGGCGGCATTGAGCGCTCCGAGGGTATAGGAAGGGAAGTAACCGAAGCTGCCGTCGGTCCAGTGGATATCCTGAAGACACCCTTCGGTGTAATTGCCTGCGGTTGATAAGCCAAGATATTCCATCATCTTGCTATCCCAGATTTCGGGGACATCCTCGGGCTGTATAGTCGAGTTGATGAGGGATTTTTCAATCTCAAATCGGAGAATAATGTGCATCGGATAGGTGACTTCATCGGCTTCAACGCGAATGAGGCCAGGCTTTACTTCTGTTGCGGCATCCCATAACTGTCCGGCATCCCACTTTTGAGTCAGGGGCAGATGTTCGTGGAGGATATCTGTGAAAAACGTGAAAAACGGGGGAGAGAGAAAAAGTTGCTTTTCGAAGAGGAGACTCTGGCTTTCATGAATGCACATATTTCTGGCTTGGCCTACAGGCAAACCATCCCATTTTGCAGGAAGACCATTCTCGTAGCTTGCGTGTCCCGTTTCGTGAGCTGTTGCCAGCAATGCTTCCAGAAAATCGGTTTGTCGAAAACGGGTAGTTATGCGCTGGTCTCCTCTCCCACCGGTACTGAAAGGGTGCATGCTGACGTCAAGACGACCTTTATCAAAATCAAAGCCAAGAATTTCCATCAGCTTACGGTTCAGAGCGATCTGGCTTTCTATCGGGTATGCGCCTTTCAGGTCTACCTCTTTTATTTTTCTGTCCTGGCGCGCTTTTGCGAGTATCTGCGGCAGCTTTTCTTTTAATTGGCTGAAAATGTTTTCAATGAAAAAGCTGCTGTCGCCTGTGCAGTAGAGATCAAGGAGAGCGTCGTAGGGAGTGGGGAACTTTTCTTTATCTTGTTCTTGACGTATCCTGGCCTCCTCCCTGGAGAGTTCGACCACTTTTTTGAAGTTTTTGAGAAATGAGGCCCAGTCGTTTTCTTTGTAGTGCTGACGCCATCCCTGCTCACAGATTGAGCCGGCAAGTGACTGCGCTTTGACAAGTTGGGTGGGAATACAGGATGCCCGTTCATATACCCTTTCCATTTCATGCAGACTCTTGGTCTGTTCAGTATCGCTGCAGTTCTGCAGCGCTTCTTTGAGTTGATCACCGATTCGGGGAGAACACAGCATTTCATGACGCATGGCGCTTAGCTCAGCGACGGCTTCAGCCCTGCATGAATGTCCGCCGGGCGGCATCATTACCAGTTGGTCCCACTGCAGAAATGTGAGAGCGTGGTCAATCTTGGCTATTCTCTGGAACTGTTCTTCGAGTGATGCGTACTGGGTTTGGCTGGACATAGTATTATTGGTTGTGTTGAGGATTATTGCGGGATTCTTTCAGAATTGCTGCACACATAAGCGATAGCCGAGAGAAGAGGTTCTGCCTGGCAATCCTGCATGTTCACGTGTGAATCCACACGTTGTTCTTCTTCTGTAAATAGTGTATAGAAAGATAATGTTGCCGGCAATTATCACAATATTTTTTTCTTCTTTCGTCATTGCTCTTTCCGGTGCTCTGATGCCTGGACCGCTGTTGTCCGTCACCATCAGCGAAAGCTCCCGCAGAGGCGTTGTGACGGGGCCACTAATGATAGCAGGACACGGCCTTCTTGAACTGGGTGTCGTGGCCGCTCTTCTTTCCGGTCTGGCCCCACTGCTCTTGCGCGAGGATGTGTTCGTCGCTATTTCATTCGTGGGAGGCACTATCCTGCTCTGGATGGCTTTTTCAATGCTTCGAGAGTTGCCTCAGCTCCGTTTCTGTTTCGCGGCTGAAGAAAAAAGGCAGAGAAATCTTGTTGCAGCCGGTATTGTTTTGAGTGCTGTGAATCCTTATTTCATCCTCTGGTGGGCCAGTATCGGGTTCGGATATATTGTCTATTCCGCCAGGTTTGGAGCCATTGGCATCGCTGCTTTTTTCCTTGGCCATATTCTGGCCGATTTTGTCTGGTATACCGCTGTATCTTACGGAGTGCATAAAGGGAAAAATTTTTTAACAGATAGAGGGTATCGCCGCTTGATGGGGGCCTGTGCGCTTTTTCTCGGTCTTTTTTCAGGCTATTTTTTTTATAGCGGTATAGACAAGCTTATCTGATTTCCCATGGACGTGAAAGAAACGACAACACAATACACCTGCAATGAATACCGAGAGGAAATGATCCTTGTCGGTTTGCAGAAAAGATTGCAGCAGGCGCAGAGTGAAGACGAAAAAGTGTATCTGCGCAAGGAAATAGAGAAGCTGCAGAAAAAAATGGGGCTATAGACGCCTTTCTTGAGGGAGCGCTTTTATCCCATTGGATACAGTATGTCACAGTGAACTTCATCGCATCGCTTGAGTGTCTCCTCGTCAAGGGTAAGGTCCATCGCGGCCAGCGATTCTTCAAGTTGCGCGGGGGCGGTGGCCCCCACAATGGTTGAAGCAACAAAGTCAAACTGTTTGCTCCACGCTATGGCAAGGGTTGCCGGCATCAGGTCGATTGACTGGGCGATTTCCATATACCGTGCCGTCGAAGCCAAGGTCTTTTCATTGAGAAAACGATGGGCCATGGCACGAACGCGGGGTTCATCTGCTCTTGCATATCTGGAAAAACGTCCCGGTGCATCAAGCTGTAGATTGTATTTTCCGCTTAAAACTCCTCCAGCCATGGGAGAATACGGGAGAAGAGAGAGCGACTCCTGCCGGCACATGTCTTTCATTTCATCTAAAAAGCGCCTGTTGAGCAGAGAAAAATTGTTCTGAATCGACTCGAAACGGGCCCATCCCCTGAACTGGCTCACCATGTTCGATTTCATGGTGCCGTAAGTGGAATCGTTCGAGGTGCCGAGATAACGAACCTTGCCCTCCCGTACCAGCGCATCGAAGGCCTTCATGGATTCCTCTCTGGGCACGATGGTATCGGGCCAGTGCATTTGATACAAATCGATATAGTCGGTCTGCAGATGTCGCAGGCTGTCTTCAACCGCTTTTTTGATATGGAAGGCGTCAACCGCGGTCAATCCATGGCGTACGGGAGGGACAAACCAGCCGGAAGCTCCACCTGTCACCTTCGTGGCGAGAATAAGAGACCCACGTGCTTTGGTCTTCATCCATTCTCCTACAATTTCTTCTGTAAGACCGACAGTTTTTGACTGGGGCGGTACAGGGTAGATCTCCGCAGTGTCGAAAAAATTGACACCGGAATCATACGCCAGATCCAACAGGGTGAAAGCTGTTTTTTTGTCGCAATGGTTCCCAAATGTCATTGTTCCAAGACAGATAGGGCTGACACGCAGACCGGTTTTGCCTATATATCTGTATTCCATTGTAATTCCCCTGGTGAAGTGAAGGGCAGAGTAATTTTCTGCAAAGCCCCGTAAAAAAAATAACCAAATTCCAAGCACATTCAAGCCGTTATTGAAAACTAAACTCAATTTTAATATAAATGTAAGAAAAATGAAGTAAACAAGAGCTTCAGAAGAGAAATACTGCCGTTGATGTAACCGTGTTTTTCGGGATCCGTGGCAGCTCAACAAGAGTTTTTAAAAAAAAGGCTTTACTTGCTGTTTTTGGGGTGTTATATTCAAGCTGTTGCGGCATGGTTGTATGTTTTCTTCATGTCGTAGGTTTTTAACATCCTGATCGTCTTCTAAAGGAGTTGCAGGTAGCTGTGACTCCTTATTTTTTTATTATCCCGCATATTATTAAGGGGAGCTGGAACTCTGGTCCAGCCGGCAGATACTGG
>JAZBNU010000138.1:0-12173 GCA_036350815.1 Desulfopila sp. | reverse complement strand
GAGTTCAACATACGGCAGTTCATTCGGGGGATGAGGTGCAGGAAGTTTGCCGCGACTGAGAGCATACGAAGTGAGTGAGTGTTTAATCGCACTAAGATTTGCTTTTTCTCTCGTAATTTTAGTTTGTTTTGAGAAATTATTCATTAATCCAACACCAACCGAAAGAATCATGCCTATGATGACCAGTACAATGCTCAGCTCAACGAGACTGAACCCTTCTTCTCGAGTTTTTTTCATGTGAAACACTGCCATAACATACCCTGACTTTAAATTATTGCGCCATCCATATACTCAGTTCCTAGTCCGCACATTTCATGGCTCGAGGTGACTTGCTAGTCAAAGAGACTGCGACAGGCTATACATAGGGGTATCCATATCACAAAAGCGACGCAGAAAAGCCGGCCATATTGAGCCACCTGAAGGGTGAAAAACCTGCTGCTGACAATCTCTTTTTAAGAGTACAAATTGTAACCCGGATCTTCTCGAATAATTTTCTCTTATAGCTCGAAATTATAAAGAATACATACATTTTTCAGAATTTTTTATGAAATATGTGGGCTAGGGCTCAAGCTAACATCAACGGGCGAGAAACCATAATCCGGGAGAATCACAATGATAAGTGAGTGGTTCTTTCTAGATGTTACTCTATTTCAACTGAACAAATCAACAATTAGCCCGAATTTCTCCCCTGCCGAGGTTGCCGTGGATGCAAGGCGCAGTAAAATTGGCTGGCCTTCGGGTCAGGCTATAGAAGGGGGGGGTGAAGTAAACGAAATATCGGCAAATTTGACAAAACATGCCGGTCTACGGTCTTTACGAGAAAATTTGAAAATAATAAGGGAGCCACGTTTTCGAGTTTCAGCATTTGAAACTTCCAGAGACAATTCAAATAAAATACAGATATTTCAACACATAACATCTCTGATGTATCCGGGAAATCACGCTTCTTTGCCAAGATCCTTTGACATATTTTCAAACCGATCCGGAGAAAACAATTCCATATCGAAAGCGGGAGGTATATCAGCCATAAGATCTGCCAGTATTTCTCCAAGAACAGGAGCGAACTTGAAACCGTGTCCGGCAAGCGCAACTCCGAACACACGGCACGATCCGGGACTCCTGCCGAGGTAGAAATGTCCGTCGGGTGTCATTGAATAGAGACACACTTCAGACGCAATCGGACTCTGCTGGAGGCCCGGTAAAAATTCTGAAAGAATTTCTCTAACCTCATCTGTTTCGTCAGGCAATACTTCTCGAAGCAGTGTATCTGGGTCACAATCGTCAAGACCATTATGAAAGGCGGCTTTTATCTTTGACCCCCGGTCAATTACCGGTAATGTATAAAATTCTTTATACGTTTGAAGGGTGGACGTATTTTTCTCAATGGGGATCTGCCAGAAATTCACTGGAAAATCTCCGATATGGTAACTTCTATCCTCAGGCGCATCAACCCAATGTACAGGAACACGTTTTGGTCTCAGGGTGCTGTTCGGGAGGCCCAGCACTGTATTCGTCCAGGCACCTGTTGCCGCGAGCAGCCTGTCAGCTTCATACGTTTTTCTCGCTGTATAAACCTGTACTCCATCAAGCCCCTCAGTCCAACGGTCCACCCGCTCATTCATCACCAGAGTGGCCCCTGCTTTTACAGCTTCTTCTAAAAAGGTGGTAATGCTTAATTCCGGGAATACGATACCCGCTTCTTTTTCCAGTCCTGCAACGAATGAATCGGGAGGAGCCAACTGCGGCCATCGCTTTCGAACCTCAGCTGCGCTTAAATATTCTTGTGGGATAGTATATGACCGGGCACTTGCGATAAATCCTGAAACCGCAGGACTTTCAGGTGGGCCAATGGTCAGATTACCGGTCTTGACAAGCAGGTCCTTTCCGGAATCTTTCTCCAGTTTCCGCCAAAGTTCCCAGGACCTCAATGCCATCGCCACATAGGAGGTTCCTTCGAGATAAGCGCGGCGGACACTCCTTGATGAGCCGTGATGGCTAGCCATGACGTGAGGGGGGTGGTATTGGTCAATCCCCAGCACGGTGAAGCCCCGGCGAGCCAGGGTCATGCAGGCTGCCGAGCCGGCTGTGCCCAGGCCGACAATTATAAAATCGTATTTCGTCATCAGTCTTTTAACTCTCTGTCATACAATCTTAATCTATGCCCCCTGCTTCGGCAACACAGCAGTTTGGCGAACAAATTGAGGCTCAGGAGCAAATCACTATTTTTCCCCAGCCCTTCGGCCGAGTCTATATGAAGTGCTCTCCCTGGAAGCTCCTGTGACCGGCATACCTCAATGTCGCCAGTCACAGGTATTTCCAGAAGCAGAGCATCTCAACTCGTGAAATATTCCGGCTTACAAACAAGGGGGATTACAACATAAATTCATACAGCTGCACAGCTGCATTCTTTCAGGGCAAGAGTCACGGAGAGAGCGCTTTCAACCTGATCGCGACGATCAGTTTTACCGATACCGGCAGTAATTACCGATACAGACCAGCCGCGGATTAATTTCATACTCAACAAAGACTCTTCGTGTTCTCGCATTGGTAAGATTAGGATCCCTTGCCTGAAATTCTTTAAGTTCCATTTCCCGCCACTCTTCTTCTCCATTACCATCAAAGATTGTCCAGTCGCCCGACTTTGTGACAACGATCGTATAATCCACTTCATTAGGGTCAATTCTGTTCATTCTTACTCTCCATTTTTTAGATTGGTATTACAGGTTGACAGAGAAAAAGCCAACCGACCTTAAAAACTAGAAAGAAACAGTAAAGCTGGCAAGTATCTGCCGTTCTTGTAACAGTCTCGACTGAGCAGGATCTGTATCTAGATAGGCAAAATCTTCATCAAAGAGATTGTTCACTTGCAGTTGTAAAATGCCGTACCGTTTGGGCAGGCGATAACTGAGAGAAAGATCAAATACCCAGAATTCATCATCTTTTTCTTCATACCCAAGGAAACGGGAACCAAAATCACCTTTCTGGTTCACATAACCGGCGCGCAAAGTGGTGCTGACACCGCAGGGATGGAAGAATTTGACGGTCGGCACGATGCGATGATTTGTCAACCGGCGTATTTCCTGCATTCCCTCAAACCTCTCATGCTCATAACGTTCATAATAGTATTCCAGTCCCAGAGCCATGCGGCTGGAAAGAGTCCAGTAGAGGTAAGCAGAACCGATATCCTCCTGCCACTCATCCTCTTCGAGCAGTATCTCAAAGGTCGGACTGAAATCCGGGTAAGGAACGTCCAGGAGCCTGCGAAAGTATTGGGCCCCACCATACCATTCTGACGAAAAAGAGTGATCGATGGCTGTACCGTACGTCCACGCCGTGGTCCCTT
The DNA here is from genome assembly GCA_036350815.1 of Desulfopila sp. Taxonomy (GTDB): domain Bacteria; phylum Desulfobacterota; class Desulfobulbia; order Desulfobulbales; family Desulfocapsaceae; genus Desulfopila_A. The sequence continues at coordinate 8,830 of JAZBNU010000138.1, read as the reverse complement.
CCATATCATCGTAAAACTGATTGAATCCGGCAACAGAGGTTGGTTCGATGGTCTGGCCATAAAAAAGAAAGCGTGTCGTGCTCCGGAAGGCTGCCGCCCTTATCTGTGTTGCCATTGAAGGCTGCCAGACGATACCTAGCTTAGGATTGAATTCGCTGTCATCTTTCATCAGCGAGTCAACTCCATCAAAACCCAAGCCGAGAGTTATCGCAACCTCATCAAGAAGATGTATTTGGGAGTAACTGTAAAGGTTGAAGTGGTCTGTGGTAAAGTCATTTTCATCAAAAAATACCATGGGAAAGTTTTCGACGTAGGTTTCCTTCGCCTCTCCATTTAAATATCCGGCACCGCTGCGCAGATTGAATTTGCTGCCCTGATAAATATGCTGCGCTTCAATCATCTGATGGTCGGTTTCCAGCTTGTAGGCGGAGTCCGTATAAAAGAATCCATCCGGGCGAGTAGTCGACCGGCCTTCGTCGGTACCAAGAACTGCCGTTCCGAGAAGTATGGAAGAGGGGTTGAGATCATGCCGTAGGCCAATACGGAAGCTCCTGCTCTCATCTGACTGGCGCAGTGAACTGCTGAAATCCTCCAGGTCGATCCGTAAGGCTGTGTCTCCGTAAGTACGCTCTCTATATCGCAATTCGGTCATGATACTGGTCGCTGGAGAAAGCCTTGCCTGGAGAAAAGCAGAATAGATATCATGCTCTTTGTCGCTGTTTTCGCGAATTCCGTCGCTTTCAAAATGAAGCTGGCCCACACTGTAGGAAAAATTACCACGCACTCCTGAAAGTACGACTTCATCGGCGAGCAAATCATTGCTGCCAAACATTCCACTTGCCTGAAAAGTAATATCATCGCGAAGAAAGAGCGAATTGAATTCGTTGAAACCAGTGGAAGCCGGTCCGGCTCCATCGACCAGAAGCGAATCGCTCTCTGCAAGCTGAGGCTGGACGGGAGTGATGTTAATCGGCTGCAGCAGCTGGGACTGGAGAAGCTCACTCACTCTGGCAATTTCATGTCTAGGTTGAGCTCTGTAGACATCTGCGAGAAATCTGTGAGCCGAGTAATTTCCCGGATCTATTTGAACGGATCGTATGCCTATCGACCGAGCCAGCTGCTCAAACCCCAAATCCGTATAGACCCGTGCAAGAGCAGCGCTGCGGGCTGCGAGATCGTCATCAAGTAAAAGCCTGGACCTATATACAGCGCGGTTATCATTCCGGTCCATGGACTGCTGTAGATCACGCAGGGCCTCGACCGGACGGTTTGTGGTCTGCTTGCGAATGGCATCATAAAACCAGGGTGTCGGATCGGCTGGATCCAGCTCTTTGGCGATCTGATATTGCCGACCGGCTGATCCGTCTCTTTTTTCGGCAAAATATGCCTTGCCGAGATAGCTGCGAATCAAGGCGTCGCCTGGTCCCAATGCTGCGGCGATCTCAATATCAGCACGTCCTTCTGCAAGCTTCCCCTGCCTGATTTTAGACAACCCCAGGCCGAGCCTTGCAAGAGGCTGGGCAGGATCACGACTGATTGCCGCCCTAAAAGCCTCCTGCGCCTCTTCAATTTCCACTCGACTCAGATGCACAAATCCAAGAACCGTGTGGCTCAAACCTGCTGCAGGGCTCAGGGAAACCGCTTCCGCGGCTGCTTTTTCAGCCCTGTCAAGCTCCCCGACCGCCACCAGAAGTTCTGCCAGCCGTGCTTTAACCAGACCGTTGGCCGGGTTTGTTTCGGAAGCCTTCTCAAGAGCTGCAAGAGCTGCGGCAATATCAAACTGAGCCTGATACGCATACGAAAGTGCCAGACCGGCGGCAGCCGAATCGGGATCTGCGGCAATCGCCTGCCTGGCCAATTCAAAGGCGGACTGGCTGTTGTTGCGCACCGTTTCTATAACAGAGAGAAGGGCAAGAGATTCGACATTTTCCGGGGCCTGCTCCCGTATCTGCAGCAGCAACGACCGTGCCTCGTCAAGCCGGCCCACCTCCAGGGCTGTACCAGCCCGGCGAAGTGAAGCAGCAATATCATCGTCCCCGTCGGCAGCTGTTTCTATAACTGCAGGGTAATAAAGAGTCCAGGCAACGGCATCGCGGGGCCTGACAACAGCTCTGTAAGCCGGAGCCATACCTTGTCTGGCCAATGCACTCTGCCCGTCTCCAAGCGAAAGTTGCCCCTGTGCGTTGACCGCTTCCACCCGTCCCTGAAAAACGGTGATCGTCGCCGCATCAGTCTCAACCTCAACGAGGAACTCAGTCCCTTCCACCACGCCATTAACATACGGGGTAATAACCTTGAGAGAGCGTGGCCGGTTACTGAAGATATGAAAAATACCCTGGAAAAACTCAACGACGGAAAAAGTATCGCTGGGAGATTCAGGAAAAGAGATGGTGCTCATCTGGTCAAGGCGCAGAATCGTTTCATTGGCAAGTACCACAGCAGCGCGCCCACTGCGGTTGACCATAAGTCTGTCACCAGGACAAAAATATGCCTCACCTGCAACTTCCTGCCAGGTCGATTGTCCGACACGCTGGACCAGTGCCCCACCCTGCACAGAAATCAGCCTGCCCGCCGGTTTCTCACAGAGCTGTTCCGCCATGACCGGAAAAGAGCAGAGCAAAAGACAGATACCCCAGACTGCGCCTTGAATTAAAGCGGTGATTCCTTTCGAACTCATAGTCCCCTCCAAACGTCCCCGAAAGGCCGCTTCGTAATGAGTCAAAATATGTCTCTCTCCCGCCAGCAGGCGAGAAAGGAACCTTATGTCAAAGTGTCTTCCCTTTTTTCAGACAGAACAACACCTTGAAGGCAAATCACTCCAAAACTTTAAGCAATAAAGGCATGCATACGCTCTATACTACCGTTTTCCCGTGCCATTGTCCAGAAATTTTCCTAACTTTTTACACCGCCGGCACGGCCCCTTTTCACTCCATCCTTGGATAAGGACAGGATCGGGAAAAAATGGAGACCGCACATATAATTTGTCATGGGAAAATGGTATATTTCCTGCTGTCAACAAACAGGATACCGATCACCCTTTAACCCAGCTGGAGACATGTTTAGATGAAGTGCTTTGACCCGAAAATCAGCAGGAAGATCTGCCTTGAATCACAAACTTTCCCGGTGGAATTCATCAAGCCATTCTTGTCGCCGGCCTTCCGATGATGGACAGTTGCTGTTAAATGTGTTAACTGTATAGCTCAACAGCTAAAACTGTGTAGATGCTTCGTCGCTTCAGCACCCTCTGCACTCACTGACACCGCAGAGTTGGCGTACACTCAACTCTTCCAGACAAAGGAGTGTTCCATGCTGCTTCTGATAATCGGTCTTCATTTTGTCCTCGGCAGCATCTGGCTGCTCAATAATGATCAGATGGGATTCGGCTTTTTCTGTTTTGCCCTTGGAATAGCAGCAACACATTTCGGCTGGAAAAAACTCTATCAGAGCAAAAAAGACAAACACAACGAAGAATAGCTCATCCCCTTACCCTGCAATATACAGGCAACACAACTCTTTTCCGGCTGCCATCATTTCGGCCCTCCAGCATGGAATAACGCACGATGCACAGAGCACCAGCCTTGCCAGTCCGGTCCTTGCATAAACAGATACCCCCGTAATCTCAAGGCTTTCACAATGATCGCGGGGGTATTGTCTTCCCGGACACATCCGCATCCGGGTTGATTCATGATGTCAGGTTCAAGGCAGCTTTTGCGGCTGACAGACATTCTCCGCTTTGGCAGCACTGCGGCCGCATCCCTTGCAGTAATGCGTCGCTGGTTGAATCAGGGCGATATACGCCTGTGGGTCTTTTACGTGGAGCTCTTCCTCCACATGGGCACACAATGTTTTCTGTTTGTCGTCACTCATAATTTATCTCCATTAATTCTATACTGTGTCTATCAAAACGACACAAAGCTCTCTATGAAAAATAACGTGCAGATGCACGCCATCATGAGTGAAAAATTAACCACCGGTCTTTGAGTGTCAAGCACAACGGACTTCCTCTGCACCGTAAAAATGTTTGTTTCAGGCCAAATACGTCTTACTTTAACTATTTACAAGAATTTAAGCACAGCCCGAAAAGAGGAGGAGAAATATGAACGCGCTTTCTCAAAACACTCTCGCCAAACTGATTCTGACAGCCGAATACGGCAGCCTCGACTGCTATCATATTGACCATTATTTTGCAGACAATGTCAACCTCTGGCGTGATTGCTTTACTCCCCCACAGATAGAGGCATTGGAAGGAGTCAGACCAGGAGAGCGGGTGATGCTCGAAAAGGATTTTCAGGTTGCTGCCGTTCCTTACGCCCAACGTGAGATACACCGAAAACAATGGCAGCCTCCCGCAGACATTACTCCCCGCAGAGGACGTTACTATCCACAGAGCTTTGTACGCGGCGTAAGCAATATCTACTCCCAGTCATCAGCCCCACTGCGGATCGAAAAGGTTACAGCCGACACCCTTGCCATCGACACCAGTCATCCGCTGGCAGAGAAGCCACTCACTCTCTGGGCAGAAGTGGCAGAAGCACAACCAAAGGCCAAGGAGCGAGGCGGCCGCTGCAGCGACTGGATCCATGACATGCTGGCAGGCGGGCCTGGCATGCAGTGCCGACGTGATCAGCATGGGCCCGACTTCAATGAAACAAACGGCATGATGCGGATCGACGAGACCGAGGACCCCCTGTTTTACGCCGCCCCCCGCATGGTACACCATATCGACAGCCAGGCTCGCGCCCATCTCACTGCAGCCGTTGCAGACCTGATCCATCCCGACATGAAAGTACTCGATCTGATGAGCTCTGCCCATTCACACCTGCCCCCGGGAATGAAAGCTGTGGGTTTAGGCCTCAATGAAAAAGAGCTGGCGGCTAACCCGGCACTTTCCTCCAGAACGGTACAGGATCTGAATTCCAATCCTGTCCTGCCTTATGAGAGCGGCTCATTCGATGCCGTCACCTGTCATCTCTCCATAGAGTATCTGCTCGCTCCCGCACAGAATTTCCACGAAGTGAGCAGAGTTCTGCAGCCCGGCGGCATCTTTTTCGTCAGCTTCTCCAACAGGTGGTTCCCGCCGAAGGTCATCAGGCTCTGGCAGCAGCTCCACGAATGGGAGCGTATGGCATATGTCATTTCTCTTCTGGTGCCTGAATTCACTTCCCTGCAGACCACCAGCTTTCGTAACTGGCCGCGCCCCGAAGATGATCCCCATGCGGATATGGTGACGCAAAGTGACCCTCTCTATATTGTCTCCGCCTGCAGAAAAGGCTCCAGATAAAAGGCAGCATCTGGAAACGACAGGCTTCCGTCGCGGTACTCATCACAACACACTGGGTGCGGCCGCGCTTATCCACTGGCCTTTTCCCGGGATTTTTCACCCCTGCGGCAGCCAGGGCCGCTCAGTGCACTTCTGCCGCCGGAAAGAGGTGTGATGTTGATCTGCGAGCGTATTCTTTCTTTCAGGGCTGAAACATGAGAGATAATTCCAATTAATTTCCCATCCTGCTGCAGCCCAGCCAATGTTTCAAGCGCGGTTTCCAGGGCCTCTTCATCCAGCGTTCCGAACCCTTCATCGAGGAACAGGGAATCCACCCGAACTTTCTGACTTGCCATTCTGGAGAGTCCAAGTGCAAGGGTTAAACTTACGATAAAACTCTCGCCGCCGGAGAGGTTTCTGGTCGACCTGATTTCACCAGCCTGGTAATTATCAATGGCATTGAGTTCCAGTGGATGCTCATCATCGCGGATAAGCAGGTAGCGGTCGGTCATCTTTTCCAGCTGGCGGTTGGCATGGGACACCATCAGTTCAAAGGTGAGTCCCTGAGCAAAATTGCGGTATTTTTTCCCATCAGCTGAACCGATCAGCCCATGAAGTTTATCCCAGCGATGACATTCTTTTTTCTGAAATTCCACCAAGGTCTGCTTTTCCTTGAGCCGCTCCTTTGCAGCAGTATTCTCCCGCAGTCTGTGCCCGAGAGCAGCAATGATGTTGCGCAGCTCCTGCAGGGATTCTTCATATTCCCTCAACGTCAATTCCAGCTCTTCAAGAGGTTTTTCCGTTATTTTTCTCTCTTTTTCCAGAGCCAACCGCGTTTGACGATCTGCCTGCCTGGCCTTCAGGTCCGCTTGCGCATCACTCAGCTTTTGTGCTGCAGCAGATAAAACATCACGCTGCTCTTTTGTCAGCCTGGCCGCAAGAAACTGTTCTTCATCGGGGAAGCCGGCCTGCATCCGTGCTGAAGAGAAATCGCTCTCCACATTTTTCAGTTCCTCCTCTCTCTGCTGTATACGTTTTTGCAGGGATTCAATAGCGGCTTCAGCTGTCACCAGTTTCTGCTGCAGCTCAGCATAGAGTGTTCCAGCTTTCTTTTCGCTTTCTTCTGCCTCTGTGACAACAGTATTGAGGTGGGTTTCCTCATGGTCTGGCTGCTTGTCACCATACATCCGGCAGCGCTCTTCACTTCCTGCCGCATATTCCTTTTGCAGATTCTTAAGACGCTCCTGCTTTTCCTGCAAAGCAGCGCTTTGTGTTTCGATAACAGCATCAAGGCGCTTCAGCTCACTATCGAGAGCAGCAATCTTTTTTTGGATTTCCGTTTTTTGGGTAACCTGCTCCTGCCATGTGTTCAACCGGATCCGGAGAGATTCTAGCAGTGTAGCTGCGTGGACCGCCGATATCTCTTTGATACCAAGAGGCTGAAGCTTGTCGGACACTTTCTCCTGCAGTTCGTCCCCGGCTGCCCGAATCTTTTTCAGAGTATCCCGCAAATCAGCCATGCTCTTCACTGCCGCAGCTTTTTCGCTCAATGCGTTTGCTTCCTGTTTTTCGCTGTCATTGAGTTTTTTGCGGGCAGCAGCTTCTGTTTCCTCAAGGCTTTTAATAGCGGCCTCGATATCCTCAGCTTTGCTGATCAAACGGCTGAGCGATTCAATTTTCTCTTCAGTTGTATCGGCCTTGGGAATATTTCCCTCTGCAAAGGGATGCTCCCTGGAGCCGCACAGTGGGCAGGGCCTGCCGTCTTCCAGCTTAACCCTGTACTCTTCAAGCTTCTCTATTTTTCTGAGAAACACCATCTCGCGCAGCAGGGTTTCTTTTTCGGCACGATATTCACGGAGTAGCCGGTCTCCGAGACGTTCACTCAAAGACTCTTTGCCTTTCTGAAGGTTTTGTGATGCTTCCTCAATTTCCTTTTTTCGCGCAATACATTGTTTTGCAGATCTGGTGAGCTTCTTCTCTGCCTCCTGCAGAGCCGCATCAGCTTTTGTGAGCGCCTTTTCCTGATCAGCTATCTCCTCTTGCCTCTGGAGCAGAGTGGCAAGCTGCTCTTCAACTCCTGCCAAACCACTGACCAGCCACTCATCCTTTGCATGTTCGTTGAGATAGCCCGCTGCACGCACCAGTGTCTTTTCCGCCTCAGCTCGCTCTGCCTCTTCTTTCGCTCTGGCTTTTTTTGCCGCAGCAATTTTACCCTCATCTCCGAGACAGCTCGCAACACCTTCTGAGATGGTCTTTTGCTGTTCGGCCAGTTTTTGATCGAGTAAGCGAATTTTTCGGATCAAGGGGACTGCTGCCTGCAGTTCTTCTTTTGCTTTTACTGTTGTTTTTTCTGCTGCCCGGAGTGATTCTGCCTGGGTCTGGGCCGAAGCTTTCAGTGCCGGAAGAGCCTCTTCCTGGGCCTTCAGGGTGGCCTGGTCATCCAGCTGCTGCTTGCGCACGGCAGTTAGTGTTGCATACAAACCATCCAGCGAAGAACCCCTTACTGCCCGATCTAGCCTGTCACGTTCCGGCTTGAATGCCTCAATCTCATTTTGCAGTGTTATAGCTTCTTTGGAAAGAGCACTAAGTTCTTTTTGCAGTTCATCAATTGAGGTAAGCCATATGATAGCTTTTCCTGTCTCGGTAGATTTGACGCTGAGTGCCTTTTCCTCTTTCTGCTTTACCTCGAGGTCCTGCTGCATCTCCTGTTCCTGTTCTGGTGTGAGGATGACGATGCCGGACGTTTCGGCCTGGAGCAGGTTCAGTTTTTCTTGTTCATCCCGGCGGCGTTCATGTACACGACGGGATATTTCCGAATATATTTCAGTGCCGGTAATCTGCTCCAGAATCCTGGATTTCTGCTCGACATCCGCCTTCAGAAAGGTATCGAAACCGCCCTGAGCAAGCAGAATAGAGCGCGTGAAGCGATCGAAATCCATGCCGGTTTTTTCTTCAATAACCCCGGTCACCAGACTCTTTTTGGTCTCAATGGGTCTGCCGCTCTCAGCGTCAATGATCTGATGCTCATAATCCTGCAGTTTGCCGTCGGCTCTCTTGCGCGCGCAACGCTGTTCCCAGTGGCAGCGAAAACGGCCCTCCTGAGACTCAAACACCACCTCGGCATAACATTCACCGGTCTGACGGGACATAATCTCATTTCCGCTCCTGGTGATTTTTCCAAGCCGTGGCGTAGCTCCATAGAGGGCCAGACAGATGGCATCGAGAATGGTGGATTTCCCGGCACCGGTCGGCCCGATCAGGGCAAAAATCCCATTGGAGGTGTACTCGGGATCGGAGAAATCTATAAGCCACTCGCCATAGAGGGAGTTGAGGTTTTTAAAACGGAGTTCCAGTATCTTCATTTTTTTGAACCACTAATAGACACAAATAAACACTAATTTTTTAGAAATTGGTGCTCATATTCAAGTTTGGCATATTTGATGATACGGTCAATCCTACCTGTATGGATTTATACACTACTGGATATTGGCACTGTTGCATGCAGGGTATTCCCCGCAATCCAAACTCTACTGCCAGTGCGTTTTCATAGGGCTTCTCAAGTAAACCATG
>JAZBNU010000137.1:0-15210 GCA_036350815.1 Desulfopila sp. | reverse complement strand
ACTGGCGGCCAAAAGAACCTGATAGCTCAATGTTCCAATTATTGTAAAGCTGCCGTAAAAGAGAGAGGGGGTTGGAGCGTGTCCGGTCCGATCCCCGCTTGGACCGTAGGATGACAAATGATTTCATCTGTCATTATAATACGATGAAAAATCTCCGGCCAACTCTCTTTCCGCCCTGCAATCATAGAGATGCTCCTGGTTACTCAGATAAAGAAACAGATCGTGTCGAAATATCAGGTGGCTGCAATTGCTCTCCATGATCACATTGGCCGGGCAGCGGTGCGACTGAGGCATGCACCTCTGACCAACATGCCGACCTGTCTCATGATGTAGTGTATGATTCCCTTGGTCGGCTACTGTTTTCAAAGATTCCATAATTCTGTTTTTCCGAACGTTGATTGAGTGCTATACTGTTATCGAGAGCATCTTTTTGGCAAAAGGCATTCGAAGTGTATGGTGTTTGTGGGCTCTCTGTTCCGCCACCGTCTAAGAGAAATATGTACTACAGGGTGATCTTGCGGACGGCAGGTACGTGCCGGCAACATTTTGCTGCAATACGACAGGAGTATATTACGTCTGGAAATTGTGAGGCGAGCCCCATCTTTTTCCTTCCTCTTCCAGGGCAACACATGGGCAAATCTAACGTAATTTAGTGCTCTGAATATGATAGACAAGCTTAAACAATTCGTTTGGAATGCCGCTTCCAGCGACCTGCCGCCCAATCATGACATCGAGGTTCTGAGAAAGATAGTTCTGCTGAACCTGGTGCTGGTTCTCGGCAGCATATTTCTGGTGCTTCTGGGGACGGTTGCCTTTATCCAGGAAGATTATGTCCTGGGCATATTCGACTTGGGAATCTTTTTCTTTTTAATATGGCTCTTCAGGTATCTGAAGAAGACCAAAAAGCTCGATATCGTTGGTATTATCGGTACCGTGAGCATGGGCAGCTTCTACCTCTTTCTTGTTGCATATGGGGGAGTCGACGAAACCGCCTATGTGTGGGCCTTTACCTACCCGCTCATTGCGCTTTTTTTGCTCGGCACCCGGATGGGCTCATTGATGTCCTTTATATTACTGGGACTGGTTGGTTGTGTGTTCATCCTGAGTTACCGCCTGGACGTTCTGGCGTCGTACAGCCCCAGTCTTATGATCCGCTTTTTTGCAGCCTATATTACCATCTTTTTAATTGCCTATATCATGGAGAAGGTTCGTGTTATTGTTCAGGAACGCCTCAGTTCTAAAAATCTAGAACTTGAATGGGCGCTGGGAGAGGTACGGCAGAAAACAATCCAGTTGGCCGAACTGAATGAAGGGTTGCATCAGGAAAATGCTTATCGCAAGCGTGTTGAAAAGGCACTGCGCGACAGTGAAAGCTTTTTAGATGATATTATCGAAAGTATCCAGGATGGGATCAGTGTGCTCAATCCCGATCTCACCATCAGGCATGCCAACTCCGTTATGCAGAAATGGTATACCAACAAGGGTTCTTTTATCGGTGAGAAATGTTTTGTGTGCTATCAGAATGGGGACCGGCCGTGTATTCCCTGCCCAGTCCTGCGCAGCCTTGAATCCGGTAAGACTGAACGTGATATCATTCCGGGGGTACCAGGGAGCATGGTCGAATGGTTCGAAGTGTTCAGCTTCCCGATTACCGACAAGGAGAGTGGAGAAATCACCGGCGTTGTTGAGTTCATACGCGACATAACCAGTCACAGGAAAGTCGAAAATGAAAAAAAACAGCTTGAAGCCAAGTTGCAGCGCGCTCAGAAAATGGAGGCCATCGGAACACTTGCTGGTGGCGTGGCCCATGATCTCAACAATGTCCTGTCAGGAATTGTCAGCTACCCAGAACTGCTCTTGATGCAGGTGCCTGAAGATAGTCCCATGCGCAAACCGCTGGTGACCATACGGGAATCCGGCAAGAAGGCAGCGGCCATCGTCCAGGATCTTTTGACTCTCGCCAGGCGAGGAGTCGCGATCAGCGATGTCGTAAACCTCAACGATATCGTGACGGACTATTTTAACAGTCCCGAATATGCAACTTTGATCTCCTATCATCCGCACCTTACCGTGGTGACTGATCTCCACGAGGATCTCATGAATATTCTGGGTTCACCGGTGCATCTTTCCAAGGTGGTGATGAATCTGGTGTCCAATGCTGCTGAAGCTGCGCCCGATGGCGGGCAGATGATCATTTCCACTGAAAATCATTATGTCGATCAGCCGCTGGAGACCAATGGACACCTCGAAGAAGGAGACTATGTGCTGCTCACCGTTTCCGATACCGGAGTGGGCATTGCTCCGGAAGAGCGGGAAAGAATCTTTGAACCTTTCTATACCAAAAAAGTCATGGGCCGAAGCGGCACAGGTCTTGGAATGGCGGTAGTATGGGGAACCGTCAAAGATCATAAAGGGTATATCGATATTCAGAGCAGGGTCGGACAGGGGACGACGGTTTCTATCTACCTCCCGGCTACCCGGCTGCAAGCCGGCCACAGGGCGTCAACGCTTTCAATCGATGAGCTGAAAGGAGATGGAGAATCTATTTTAGTTGTGGATGACGTAAAAGAACAAAGAGAGATAGCCACAGATTTGCTGGAGCTGTTGGGATACACAGTGGCAACCGTGGCAAGTGGCGAGGAAGCCGTTGCTTATATGAAGAACAACACGTCTGATTTATTGATCTTGGATATGATCATGGACGGTATGGACGGCCTTGACACCTATGAACAGATCCTGGCTATACACCCTGATCAGAAAGCGATTATTGCAAGCGGATATTCTGAAACAAACCGTGTCACGAGAATCCAGCGCCTGGGTGCGGGTACATATATCAGAAAACCCTATACCCTTGAAAAAATAGCTGTCGCCATACAACGCGAACTGGCAAAAAAGAGCGTCTAGCCGGGCATTGCCGTCATGGCATGTACCTTCAGAGTCCGGCTGCCAGAGCGGTTGAGCGACGAGGGTCGGCCCCGCCGTACATCATGCCATCTTTAATCATGATGGATTGTATGGCGCCCATGGCCGGCCGCTGACTGATTGTGTGGCCTTTTTCCTTGAGAATTTTTAGAGTGTCGACACTGATGCCCTCTTCAATACGCAGTTCATCGGGAAGCCATTGGTGATGGATGCGCGGTGCCGCGACAGCACTCTGAATATTGAGGCCGTGGTCAATTACATTCATGATCACCTGAAGAGTGGTGGTGATGATTCTGGAACCACCGGGGCTGCCGGTGACAAGGAAATTTTTTCCCTGATGTTTGACGATAGTTGGGGACATTGAGCTGAGCATGCGTTTGCCGGGCTCTATTTTATTGGCTTTGCCGCCGATCAGACCATAGGCGTTGGGGACACCGGGTTTGGCGGAGAAGTCGTCCATTTCATTATTGAGGAGAAAGCCCGCACCCTGCACTACGATTCCGGAGCCATAGCTGAAATTGATGGTGTAGGTGTTGGAGACGGCGTTGCCGTATTTGTCGACAATGGAAAAATGGGTAGTTTCGTCGCTCTCAAAAGGGAGTGGATTTCCCGGAGCGATGGTGCTGCTTGGGGTGGCCCTTTCCATGTCGATCTTTTGGCGGAATTTTGCAGCGTATGCTTTGGCGGTAAGGCCACGGAGCGGAACCTTGACAAAATCCTCGTCCCCCAGATAGAGAGAGCGGTCGGCATAGGCTCTTTTCATGGCTTCAGCCATCAGGTGGAGGGTCTGGCCAGAGTTATGACCAAATTGGCCAATGGGGTATCCCTCAAGAATATTGAGAATTTGTATCACATGAGTGCCGCCGGAGCTTGGTGGTGACATGGAGTAAATATCAAAGCCCCGGTAGGTGCCATGCACCGGTTCCCGTACAGCCGGCGCATAGTTTTTCATATCTTCCATGGTTATCAGGCCGCCATGAGCGGCCATCTCCGCCACCAGCAGTTCCGCGGTTTTCCCTCGATAGAATTCCTGCGCACCATGCGCAGCGATGCGTCCCAGGGTGGCAGCAAGGTCTTTCTGGATAAAAAGATCGCCGGGCTCATAGTAACTGCCGTCCGGCTTATAGAAAATTTCGCTTGAAGAAGACCATTTTTTCAGCATGGCCTCTTTATCCTTGAGGCCGTCGCTGAAGCGCGGTGTAACCACGAATCCCTGCTCTGCGAGCAGAATGGCCGGTGCCATGGCTTTCTTCAGGCTGATGGTGCCGTAACGTTCCAGGGCCAGGGCAAGTCCGGCGACTGTCCCCGGCACCCCGGCAGCCAGGTGGGAGTAACGCGACAGGACACTGTCCGCTTTCCCCTCCTTGTCGAGAAACATGTCGGCGACTGCTTTACCGGGAGCCTTCTCGCGATAATCTATGGCTACAACCTCATCCTTCTGTTCCGACGAGATCAGCATAAAACCGCCCCCGCCGATATTGCCGGAGCGGGGCTGCGTCACAGCGAGTGAAAAGGCGGCTGTGACTGCTGCGTCAACAGCATTGCCGCCGTTTTTGAGAACTTCCAGGGCTGCCTGGGTGGCGAGAAAGTGGCTCGTTACCACCATGCCTTCATGCCCCGCTACCGCGGTCATACGCTCGCCTTCAAGAATGGCGGCGGAATGAGCTGTAGTGAAAAGCAGGAGTATGCTTCCGGCAAAAAGCAAGGGTATTATACGACATGATTGCTTCCAGAGTATCGGCATAGCGGCTCCTTCATGGTTGTAGCGTCATCGTTGGAATATCAACGCCCCTTGCCGGTGTCTGCCTGATCATTATCAGGCCAAGTCGATCGTATCGGGGTAGAGTACTCCTCAGCGGTCACCGCCGCGTCCACCGCGCCCGCCACTGCCGCTGAAGCCACCTTTTTTTCCGCCCCCGGAACCGCCTCTACCGCCTTTGCCGGCTCCCTGTCCCCCGCGTCCGCCACCGCTGCCGAAACCTCCTCTGCCGCCGCGCCCGCCGCCAGAACCGCCCCGGCTGTCGCGTGATTTCGTCTGTGGTTTGGCTTCGTTGACGGCAACGGTCCTGCCTTTTATCTCCTTGCCGTCCAGACCGGTAATGGCAGCCTGACCTTCTTCTTTGGTTGCCATTTCGACAAAGCCGAATCCTTTGGAGCGGCCGCTGATCTTATCCATGATGATGTCAGCTGACTGAACTTCTCCAAATTCACCAAATAGCTGCCGCAGATCATCTTCCGTTACCTCGTAAGACATGTTGCCAATATAGATTTTCATTTACCCCACCTCTTTAAATAACAAACAGTTATACATCGCTATAGTTACAAGCCCGGTTTGCCGGGACAATTTCAAAACATCTTTGCCTTCATCGCGCAATCCAGTCTTTTTACACGTCGGACAGCGGTGGTATAAAAAAAGAAAGAAGAGGTGCAGGCCAATAAAACTCCTGTAATACCAATGGTTTTTCAAGAGCCGGCGAATCTTGCGTTAATGTTTGTTAGAGTATAAGCATAGGTTTGCCATCGGTACAGGGAATATTTGATTGTGAGGGAAAAAGACCGGTTTTTTTTTGATGCAGGTCAAGGTGTGTATGGCCCAAGCGTGTACTATCAATTCAAGACCGGCCGATCGGGCAGCGCTTCGCATCCCAGGCAACTTCGCCTGGCGAGATACCCGGTTTGGAGGAAAAAAGTCCGGAAGAGACCTGATGAAAAGAAAAGAAAGAGGTGAACTGCAGATATGCTGACGAAAATTCTTACCATACCGTCCCTGTTAGTCCTCGCTGCGCACAGTCTGCGTCTAGGCAGTGTCGGCGGGGCAGTGTTCTGGCTGGCTGTGCTTATTCTCGCTTTGACCCCTCTATCCTGGAAGCACTGGGCCTTGGTGGGTTTACTTGGTTTTGGTGCCTCGCAATATACAGATGTTGCTGTAAGCCTGATTGTGCAACGCCTGGAGCTGGGTCTGCCCTGGCTGCGTCTTTCGATGATACTCGGTGGTGTTATCCTGCTCCATTTGGCAGCCGCTTTTGTGCATTGGCGAAAGGCCTTGGTGGATTCGACCTCTACTGATGTGTACCAGGCCCTGACGTTTCTCCTCACCACCTCCGGTCTCACTCTGGTGCGGCAGCAGACAGCCATTGATAGTATTCTTGCTGATCGTTTTCTCTCGGGAAGCGGCTGGCTGGTTATCTTCTTTCTGGGCTGCTATTCTGCCTGGATCACGGCAAAGCTGCTGGATCCGACAAATCAAGCGAGATGGCGTCGGATTCTCTGGACTGTTTTTTCCATTACTTTTTTCATTCAGCTTTTTATCGGTCTTTTAGGAGTGGAACGTTTTCTCATGAGCGGCGCCCTTCATCTGCCCATTCCTGCTCTGATAGCTGCCGGTCCCATATATCGTGGCGATGGGTTTTTCATGATCATCCTTTTCGCGTTTACCATACTCCTGGTTGGTCCGGCCTGGTGCAGTTACCTCTGCTATTTCGGGGTATGGGACAGCTGGGCTGCGGGGAGGCGGCGATACCCCGAAAGACTGCCGCCCTGGAGTAAAAAGGTGCGGTGGAGTATCTGTCTGCTGGTTCTTGGTACGGCACTGTTGCTGGGATGTAACGGGGCACCGGTTTCTCTGGCGATCATTGCGGCTGCGGCCTTCGGTCTTGGCGGGGGTGCTGTTATGCTTCTCTGGTCACGGCGTCATGGGGTGATGACCCACTGTATTGTCTATTGTCCCATGGGGCTGATTGCCGATATTGCCGGTAAAATCAATCCCTGGCGTATCCGGCTCGGCAGCGACTGTACGCATTGCGGTAAATGCTCCCGCCATTGCCGTTATGGAGCCCTTGCCTCTCAGGATATAGCCAAGGGCAGGGCGGGAATCAGTTGTACCCTGTGTGGCGATTGTATTTCCGGCTGTCCTCATGGACAACTTCATTATCATTTTCCAGGATTGAGCCAGGGCAAAGCGCGGGAAATTTTTATCGTCGCCGTTGTCGTTCTGCATGGAATATTTCTGGGTGTTGCCAGGCTGTAGGCAACTTAAGCCCAGTTGTATAAGGCGTCTTAATCTGCAGCACATTAATACTACGATACTATCCTGGTTTCCTTTCAGAGGAGCTTCGAATCATGGGATATTTCTTCTCGGGGCCTATAACGTTCTTCTCTCTGCCAAAGAGCGGCGGAGAAGTGATGTAGGCAGCACACAGTGCCGCCACCGCCTTAAGAGATGCCAAGTGCGTTCTTTCGTAGCCATGACTGGCATCGAGGCCGAAACAGACGAGAGCAGTGCGGATATCGCTGCCCGCCTGCAGAGCAGCAGCAGCGTCGCTGCGATAGTGGAGAAAGACGTCACGACTGAATTCAATTTCATGCTCGGAGCAGAGGTCTATCAGATGCCTGGTAAGATGGATATCGAAGGGGCCGCTGGAATCTTTCATGGCCAGGGTTGCCCCAAATTCACAGGTGTTCTGATCCGGGGCAATGGTGCCGTTGTCAATGGAGACCATTTCCGCTACGTCACCACTGAGAACATGGGAAGCACCGATTCCGACCTCTTCGGAGATGGTAAAGAGCAGATAACAGTCCAGAGTCGGCACAATTGCATTGTCTATAAGTGCTTTCGCTCCTGCGAGAATAGCTGCTACACCCGCCTTGTCATCGAGGAAGCGGGAGTTGATAAAACCGTTGTCATCGACTTCCGGAACAGTCTCAATAGAGATGTAATCCCCGACCCTGATACCGAGATTCCAGAGCTTTTCCAGTGTCGGAGACATCTGGTCGAGACGTACCTCGAGATTTTCCCAGCTGGAAGGTTGTTCGTCCACTTCAGTGTTATAACAGTGTCCCGATGCCTTCAGAGGGAGAATCGTTCCTGTGTAACGGATCTCGTCATCGCAATGGATAATGACTCGTGCCCCTTCGGCAAAACGGGCAGACCAGGTGCCGATGGAAACGATGGCCAGTCGACCGTTTTTCTTTAATTCTTTTACCATTCCTCCAAGGGTATCCAGGTGAGCTACCACTGCTCTCCTCGGGTTTTTTCTCTTTCCCTTGATATGAGCCCGTATGGCACCGCGTCGGGTAAGTTCATAGGTAATGCCGAGTGTGCGCAATTCTTCACAGACGGCACGCACCATATCGTCAGTCATACCGCTCGGGCTGGGGATTTGAAGGAACTTACGAAGCACAGTAACAAGATAGTCAGAATCGATATAGTGGAGCAAAAACTAATCCTCCAGATGTTTGGTTTGGGGAAAGAGCAGATCGATGAATTTTTCTGCGGTGGGCTGCGGCTCATGATTGGCAAGTCCAGGGCGTTCATTTGCCTCTATTACGACATAGTCAGGTTCCTTAAAATCTTTGACGAGAAAATCAAATCCAACCAGCGGAATGTTCAGGGCGCGGGCTCCTGTAATTGCAGCCCGGGCGAGCTGTGGATGGAGTTGTTCAGTAACATCATGAATAGTACCGCCGGTGTGCAGATTTGCTGTTTTGCGGACGTTGATTTCTTTCCCTTCGGGGAGAATGTCGTCTTTGCTGTATCCAGCGGTCTTCAGAGTTCTGCTGGTCTCGTCATCGATAGGGATAATGCTTTCTCCACCGGTTGCGGCAGCCCTTCTTCTGCTTTGTTTGGCAATCAGCTCGGCAATACTGAGCTTGCCGTTGCCGCGAATCCGGGCAGGTTTGCGCACTGCGGCAGCGACGACCTCGTTGTCGATGACAATTATGCGCAGGTCCTGTCCCGCGACATATTCCTCCAGGATGACTTTTTCGCAGAATGTTTCAGCCTTGGCGACTGCTTCAGTAACTTCGTTGAGATCAGCGAGATCAACCGAGATGCCGGCGCCCTGCTCTCCTCTGGCCGGTTTGACCACGATACGTTTATAGCGGGACAGAAATTCTGCTGTTTTTTCAGGAGAAACTGCTGTTTCCTGGGCAGGTACATGCAGGCCTGCCTGCTGCAGAATCTTCCGGGTGACAGTCTTGTCGTCACAGCGGCTCATGGCAATGGCGGTTGTCAGTTCGCTGAGCGACTCACGACAGACAATGGAGCGGCCGCCCAGACAGAGCTGGAAATACCCATTCTCTGCATCAAGTATTTCCATGCCGATGCCGCGTTTGCGTGCCTCATCGGTGATGATTTTTGCGTAGATGTTGAGATGTTCTTCTGGATTTGGACCGATAAAGAGCGGCTCATTGATAGGGTTCTTCTTTTTGATGCAGTACACGGGGACCTGCTCAAAACCAAGCTTATCATATAGTGCGATGGCTTCTTTGTTAGTGTGCATGACGGAGAGATCGAGAAATCTTCGCCCGTTTTCAATAAAAAGAAGGATCAGCTCACGCACCAGCGCTTCTCCCACTTTGACCAGCTTGCATTGCTGATCGACGGCAAGAGCCCACAGGCTGGAGCCGTTATCAGGATCGTTGAAGGCTACAAAATGGTCAACACAAGTGACCACGCCGACAATGTCGCCGCTCTGTTTTTCCGCAGCGACCAGAACATGCAGGGCGTCGTCCTGCAGAGCTTTTTCGTAAAAACCACTGGGGCTCGGCACCATACCCCAGGACTGATAGATTTTGCTGATGGCCATCTCGTCATCTCCCGTCTGCAGAGGGCGGATAATCAGGTCGTGCAGTGCCATATCACCGCCGCGGTAATTCAGGAAATCGAGGCGATAGGTTAAGGAAGGGTCGAGGAAAAGCTCCTGAGGGGCGTAGGAGAGGACCACATGAGGGTCTCTCATATACATGGCGATGTCGCGCCGTCCTTTTTTTTCCCTGCAGATCATTTCTGCAAGCCTGGCTGGGTTGTTGAACGTCTGGCCGAAGATGAGTCTGCCCCAGCCGCAGTTGACGAAAACTTCCTTTTTGATATCGTTTTGAAAATCGTCGCCTGGGGGCTTGCCCCAATGCTTCAGAGAAGACATGCAGGTGGGATCGAGTGGATTCTTGCATTGCTGGTCTTTTTTCTTCATGAAATGTCTCTCCCTTTAGAGATCGTGGGTTTGCAGCCAGATTTCCAGCAGGGCCACCTGCCACAGCTTTGAACCCCGCAGCGGAGTGATATGCTGACCCGGTTCCTGCAGGAGAAGATCGATATAGTCTTTTTTGAAAAGATGCCGCTGTCGCGCCTTGCTGCTGGTCAGATGATCCCGGACAAATTCAAGATAGGGCCCTTCTATATGTTTCAGGGCTGGTACGGGAAAATACCCTTTGGGGCGGTCGATGACGGCGGCGGGAATAACATGTCTGGCTGCCTCTTTCAGGACCCATTTCCCTCCTTTTCTCAGCTTTAGCTCGGCGGGTATGCGGGCGGCGAGTTCCACCAGCTCATGGTCGAGAAAGGGGACGCGGGCTTCCAGGCTGTGGGCCATGGTCATGTTGTCGACCCGCTTTACCGGGTCGTCGGCCAGCATGATGGTGGTGTCGAGATGGAGGGCTTTGTCTACCCCATGTGCACTAGTGTCGGCGGCGAAAAAACCATCGACATATTCCCGGCTGAAGTTGCGGCCATGAAATTTTTCCACCGTAACTTCTTCGTATTCCCGCTGCGTGCGGTCGAAAAAGACCCTGCAGTAGTCATCAACTGGAGCTGTGCTGTCAACCAGAGGCGGGTACCAGTGATAACCGCCGAAGACTTCATCAGCACCTTGGCCGCTCTGCACCACCTTGACATATTTAGCCACCTCGCAGGAGAGCTGAAAGAAACCGACATTGTCATAGCTGACCATTGGTTCCGACATGGCCGCAATGGTTCTGGGCAGAAGGCTGATAAGCTCAGCCGAAGGAACAAAAATCTGATGGTGATTAGTGCTGAAATGCTCGGCAATAATATCGGAGTAGTAGAATTCGTCCCCTTTTTCACCACCAGCCTCTTCAAAGCCGACGGAAAAGGTGTTGATGCCCATCTGGCCCTGTTCGGCGAGGAGGCCGACGAGAAGGCTGGAATCGACGCCACCGGAAAGCAGAACTCCCACTGGAACGTCGGCCACCATTCTGCGGCGTACCGCATCTCTGAGCGTCTGCAGCACACGTTCCTGCCACTCCTCCGCTGATCGCTGCAGGTCGTTCTCGCTCTGCTGGAGGTGGAGCTGCCAGTAAACCCTGTCGGTGAAATGTCCATCGGCTTCGTAGATACGCATGGTGGCCGGCGGCAGCTTCCTTATACCCTTGAGAAGAGTGTGGGGGGGCGGAACGACGGCATGCCAGTGCAGGTAGTGATGCAGGGCGACGGGCTTGAGCTCAGTGTCGATGTCTCCGGCGGCCAGAAGGGCAGGCAGACTGGAGGCAAAGCGTAGGCGGTTTTTCTGCTCTGCCAGGTAGAGAGGTTTGATGCCCAGGCGGTCTCGTGCGAGAATAACCCGGCCTGAGTCCCTTTCATGGAGGGCAAAGGCAAACATGCCGTTGAATCTGCTGACAGAGTCGGTCCCCCAGGCGTGGAAGGCCTTGAGGATTACCTCAGTATCGCCATTGGAGAAGAAAGAATACCCGATATCCTGCAGCTGTTTGCGTAGCTCCTTGTAGTTATATATGCATCCGTTGAAAACAATATCGAGGCCCAGCGCTGAGTCGATCATAGGCTGACGGGCCTGTTCCGTGAGATCGATGATTTTCAGGCGGCGGTGCCCCAAGGCTACCTGGCCCTGCTGCAGTGTCCCGCACCCATCAGGCCCGCGCGGAATCATGGTATTCATCATTTTTTCCACAGCCTGAAGAGAGGCCGGTGACCGGTCAAATCGTAATTCGCCGCATATGCCGCACATGGTATATATCCTTTTTCAACGAGTTATTTATAGTGAGAAACAGGGTTGTGCTGTGTTTGGAAAATGCTGTTGCCGTTCTTTCCCCACTGGAGAAGTCTTAGGAGAAAGCCAGTAACTATTGTACAAAAATATATTGTTAAATAATATATGGCGGGTTCAATATAGTCAAGGCAGAAAAGAAAACCAACTGCTTGGAAGATGTTGAAAACCAGGCTGAGCCGTTTTCTTGTAAATAGCAATAATACTGGCTGGTGTTACAGTGAAATGAGTTGGCTCCGCGCGTGGTATTTCTGGAGACTGCAGCGTGGTGCAACATGTGATGAGAATAGAGTTGTAAGCAGGAAAGAAGGCTTTATTCTCCTGCAATAGGAAGAAGAGCCGCATCGTCACCGTTCTCCTGCAGTGCCTGGACGAGTTGATCAAGACCTTTTTCTAAGAGAACAAGATTTTCATCGGAGAGGTTTTCCAGGGCGCCGCTCAGTTTTCCCTGGGTAGGTTGGGGGGCCCTACGGAGCAGTTCGGTACCCTTGTCGGTCATGGAGAGATGGACGGCACGCTGATCCTTTTTGCTCCTTTCACGGGAGACGAAGCCATCCTCCTCGAGCTTGTCGAGCATGTTGCTGCATGTGGACGGGTGAATCGATAACGAGTTTGCCAGCTGGGAAACCTTGATGCCGGGATTTGCATACAGCTCTGAGAGCATCCACAGTTTCGCACTGCTCAAGCCACACTCTTTTTCGACAAATTTGGAATGTGCCTGAACAACTTTGAAAAGGATGCGAAGATATCGTGTGACTGATTTTATATGTAGTGTTCTGTCTCCCATTATTCCTCCCTGATAACAGTCCAAATCGAACTTTTATAAACTGTTGCTCAGATCATATCCAGCTTTTTTTCAGTCCTGGTGATAAAAGTAAAAAAGACCCGGAGAACACGATCGTCCTCCGGGCCGGTAGTATGCAATTATACTGTACTACATCGCTGCTTTTTTAGCTTCTTCCAGCCATCCGTCCCAGGTAGCTTTGTTTTTTGCTATCCATTCATCGACATGACCTTCGATATCTTTCTGGCTTTTTTCACCTTCGTTCATACGGGTGTTCTGCTCGTTGATGTCGACAAGCGGCAGAGTCACAACCTCAAAAAACCTCTTTGCTGCAGGATTTGACTCGGCAAATTTTTTGTTGGCGACAATGCGGATGTCGGAGACGACGAAACCAAGCTTTACTGGATCGGAAACGGCTCCTTCAACACCGGCAACGGTCATACGCTCTACTGCGGATTTCTGTGAGTCCTTGGGCATGATCTCAGGAACATTGATCCACATCACATCTTCACCCGGCTTGAGCTTGAAAATAGTCCAGTTGGGTGCCCAGGTGTAGAAAAAGATGGGATTCCCGGCTTTGTAGCTGGCCATTGCCGACGCCATACCGGCCTCATAGGAAGCCTTGACGGGGTTGATATGATCTTTGAGGTCGTAGACGTCAAAATGATGGGAGATGACGGTTTCGCAGCCCCAGCCTGGAGGACATGCTGTCAGGTCAGCTTTGCCGTCGCCGTTAAGATCAAAGGCTTTCTTAACATCGTCACGTTTGAAATCATCAAGAGAGACAATGTTATATTTTTCCACATGTTCTTTGGAAACCAGATAGCCCTGCAGGCCGCCTGCCTTGACGACATAACCATATGCGTCAGCATCGTCATAGAAGTTTTTGGGAAACTGCCCTTCATGATTGGGAAACCAGCCGTTAGTCCAGTAATCCACATCACCCAGTGCTACGGACTTGTAGAAGATCGGATTTTGCAGATCTTTCGGTTTCTCTACCTTGTATCCAAGTGTTTCCAGACCTCTTCGCACCAGTGCTTCCTGAAAGAAGCCGGTGTTCCAGGTCGCCCGGGCCGGTTTAACCGTGACACCTTCACCGGGAAGGTGATGGGCGGCAGAGACTGCAGTTGCTCCGCTAAAGACGAGAGCTGAAAGAACGGTGCTCATTAACAGATTTTTCATCATACGTAATCCTCCTTTAATCTTTTTTTCCTTTTCCCATTGACTGGGTGATTCTGTCTAAAATTATTGCCATAAGAACAATTGACAGTCCGCCAATTGTTGCAAGACCGATATCGAGTGTGTTGAGCCCAAGGACAACCGGAGCGCCTAAACCTCCCGCGCCGATAAGAGCGGCGATGACAACCATGGAGAGTGCCATCATGATTGTCTGGTTCAAACCTGCCATGATGGTGGGCAGAGCCAGGGGAATCTGCACTTTATGGAGTACCTGCCAGCTGGTGGCACCGAATGCCAGGGCAGCTTCCACCAGTTCCGGGTGAACCTGTCTGATGCCGAGGCTGGTCAAGCGGATGATGGGGGGAAGCGAAAAGATAATTGTTGCCAGGACACCGGCAACGTTGCCCACGGAAAACAGCATGACGATGGGGACGAGATACACGAACGCCGGGGTCGTCTGCATGGCATCAAGGCAAGGCCTCATGATTGATTCGGTCCTGTCACTTCGTCCGGCAAGTATCCCCAGCGGGATTCCCACAATCGTGCAGAAAATGACGGAAGAGAAAACCATGGCCAGGGTGGTCATGGTGTCGGGCCATAGCCCAAGCAGACCTATCAACACAAGGGTTACCGCACTGAATATGGCCAGTTTCAGGCCGGAAACACGCCAGGCGATCACTGCAATGATCGCAATCAGGATAAAAGGGTGAATGGCGTGCAGACCGTTTTCCAGGCCGGTGAGCGTGACTTCAACGGGCCATTTTATTAGCTGAAAAAACCAACGATAGCCTTCAACCAGCCAGTCGATAAACTGACTGATCCATATATCCAGCGGGATGACTTTTTCTTCAAAACTCAACATTGCTTTTGCTCCTGATACTCGTTATTAAGATGGATGGCCGAAATCCCGATTTTTGGGCTGCCGTCACTTATGGGTTTTCAGTGTACCCTGGATTTTCCGCATTTTCAGCCCGGTGCAGGGTGCGCAGAAAACGGTTTTTTGAAACGGTGCCGATGTATCTTTCGTTCTCATCCAGTACCGGAACTGGCCAACTGTGCGAGGCGACCAGTGGGAGAATCTCCTGAAGACTCTCGGTGCTCTTTACTGTTTGCCCTTCCTTGAGAAAAGCGCCGTCAATATTGCCTTTTGCACTGCCGTTTTTCTCAATATGTTCGCGCAGGGAATCTGTTGAGACAATGCCGAAGAATTTTCTTTCCGGACTGATTACATAGGCAAATTCGCGGTCAGTGCTGCTCAGTTTTTCCAGAATGGAGCGTGGACTGCCTTCTTTTCTATGCCACACGAAGGTCGGCTGGTTGTCGGTGACGATATCGCCGGCGGAAATAACCCCTGTCGGATCCACACCTCGAAAGAAAGCTCTGACGTAATCGTCGGCGGGATTCTGCAGAATTTCTTCCGGTGTGCCGACCTGGACAATGCGGCCGCCTTCCATAATGGCTATTCGGTCACCTATGCGCAGGGCTTCGTCGAGGTCATGGGAAATAAAAATGATGGTTCGTTCGTGT
>JAZBNU010000136.1:0-5621 GCA_036350815.1 Desulfopila sp. | reverse complement strand
GACGCCATAAACCCATCCATGGGGGCTTGACTGCAGCCGTCCTGGCTGCAGACACCCGAGAAAAGAGCGACCCTGCCCCCTTAAAATCACGATGCTGAGTTTCAGGGGTAATCAGGTAAAAGATTCCCGTCGCAATGACTTTACAATAGGTATTATTATCACAAAAAACAGGATACTTTCCATAAATTTATCTTTTCCCCTTGTTTTCCTCCGGGTAACTGGAAATGCATGCCATTAAAGAGAGTGCGGTGCCTCTTCCTGGAGGCGACCTGTGCAGCAGGGCATAAAGCTGCGCCTGTAAGAGAGCCAATTATGATTTATCTTCTCACCAGATCTTCGAAATGAACAGGGAAAATATTGCTGAACTGCAATACAGTCTGTAAAAGTCTATCCAGGAAAACGAGAGCCTGGGCATCCATGAGCTGGTGGTGCAGCATTATACCGCAGGTTCCGCCGGCTATGGACAGCTGCATTTCTTTGAGCAGGCTGCCAAGGGAAACTGCGGCATCGCTCTCTTTTCTGGTATGGAGGTCGACATTGACCTGGATGTCAGGCAGACAGTCCGGACTTGATGGTGTGGCCCCTCTGCTTCGAGAAACGCCGGAAAAACCGTGGTCGGCCAGGAGCTGCAGTGTTGTTGCTCCGCATCTGTTCCAGGGAGGAGTGAAGAGAGGGAAAGAGCTCTTTCCCAGAAGTTGCTCTAAGCGATCTTTGCCGCGCAGCAGGTCCTTCTCTATTTTCTCCAAAGGACGGCTTTCTCCAAATTCCTGCTTCTTTCCGGAAGGTTCATGGTTTTTATGAAGCCAGCCGTGCTGGTGCCAACAGAAACCGGTTGAGTTGCCGGTTATTTGTCGAAGTTGATGCAAACGTCGTGATGTCAGCCAGGAGGGGACTACGGCGAGACAGAGCGGCATCCTGTATTTTCTGAAGACATTGATCATCTGAGAAAAGTGCAGAGACGGCACTCCGATATCATCGGCTCGAAAAAAGAGCGCGGCACTGCCGTTGCCCTGTGCAAGACCGTTCTCGAGGGTCTCCCCGATATATGTCTCAATTTCAGCTGGAACAGGGGGAGTAAAAAAAGGTTCCATCTTCTTCATCTCACCTCCTTTTTTCTGTGTGCCACTGTGTGAGTATCCTACTGGTATTTGCGGCCCCAGCAAGGTTCACCGGTGAAGTGAATCGTTCTTTGAGTAGCTGGTTTTGTATCTTCCCGGCAAGAATCTCTGTTTTGAGGTCGTTCTGCGTTAAGACGCTGAATGGAACATGTTCTGCCAGTCTGCTGATGCGCAGGTGCTGTTCGCAGTTTTCGCTGAATGGATAAAAGAGGGCAGGCACCCCTGCAGCAAGGGTATTCATAGTTGTATTGTAGCCGGCCATTGAGATTGCCAGGTCTGCTGCTTCAAGCCATTTAGTGAACGTGGAAGTAAAGCGCTTAACGGTAATTCCGGGTTTTTTTTTGGTTGCAGAACGAAGCTTGTTCACAGCGTCATCCGGAGCATACGGGCCTGTAAAGATCTGCAGTTGCAGTCTGTTGTCATCTAGGAAAAGAAAAGCATCTATTACGGCGAAAAGCAGCTCACTGCCAACGCTGCCGCCGCCTATGCTTGCAACGATCAGGTGCTTGTCTTCCTCTATATTCAACTTTCTGCGTATCTGGCTTCGTCCTTCCAGGCAGACAGGCGGTGTAACATATCCGGTATAGAAAAGTGGAACTGAGATCTCCGCGACCTTGCTGAACGTCTCACTCAGGGGGATGAATTCCGGGTCGCCATGGATGAGAAGGCCGTCAAAATAGGTGTTCAGAGTTGACAGTGCCCTGGCTTCAAACTTCTCCCTGTCATGACGTTCTACGAGAATGTCACGGAGACTGCACACCACAAGGCATGGCGGCAACTCTTTTTTCGAAATAGCCATAAGAACTGGATCGAGCTCAAAGCGGAAAGCTTTTCTGCCAAAAGGGTAGAGCTCGAGCAAAAACAGATCCGGCTGAAAAGTATCAAAGAAGCCGTACAGCATTTCCCGACGTAGTCTTTTCACGTCGTCGAGGTTTTTTCCTTGATCGCAGGGTGCGAGGTTATTGAAGCGGCTGTCCATTGTAAGACCGGGTAACTGAAAAAAGGAGATTCTTTCTTCTTCGACCTGTAGAGGGCTACCTCCGCTTATCATGGTAACATCGTGGTGTTCTGAGAGTTTGCGGCAGATCTCAAGACTGCGGTGGACGTGCCCTATCCCCAGGACATGTTGGCAGTAGACCGCGATCTTCATGATGGTGGATCCGGCAAAATATTGAGCTTGTCGCAGGAATAGGAGCCATGGCGGCAGAAAATCCTATGGAGTGCATTTTTGTTGAGGGAGATAACTTCTCCCGGAATAAAGCTGAGCTTCAGGATGTGGAATATCAAACACTTCAGGATACCATGATGGCTGACGACCAAAATGTTCTCGTTCGGCCAGAGAGATGCGGCGTCAGCAAGGGCAGCTTGCACCCTCATCAGACCTTCACGCCTGCTTTCTCCTCCCGGGGGTCTGAAATCCCATCCGGCATCAATTGATTCTCTGGCAACATCAGGGTTGCGAATGCTGATATCTTTGAGTTTTATTCCTTCCCACTCTCCCCAGTGCAGCTCCCTGAGTCGCTTGTCGCAGGTTGTTGGCAGAGCAAGAGCAGTGTTCAGAATGCTGACCGTCTGTCTGGCACGGCCGAGGTCGCTGGCGAGAATTCTGGTCCACTTCTGTGGCTTCAGATTTTCGGCCCATCTTACCGTATTCTCTATCCCGGTTGGGCTGAGTTCCGAATCCAGACTTCCCTGAATGCGTTTTTCTTCATTCCAGAGAGTGATTCCATGACGGAGAAGCCCAAAGGTGTTCTGCCGGGAGAAACCGGGATGGCGGTGTTGTTCAATCTCCATGGGGTTGCATTGATCCTGAATAGCTTGCTTGCCTTAGTTTTCTGCAGATCTGCAGAAAATGTCAGCGAGTTTTGCGGTTGAGGCAAGGTTGTCAAAATCTCTTTCTATCCGAAGGCGGCCTTTTTCAATAACGGTACGGCGGAGTTCCCTGTCGGTGAGAAGCTCAAGGGCGGCTTCGGCAAGTTTTTTGCTGTCATCTGGTGGAACAGTCAGGCCGGTGAGGCGATGCTCGATGATTTCAGGTATGGCGGAGACTTCGGTGGAAAGAGCGGGAACTCCCATGGCGAGGCTCTCAACAAGGACATTGGGAATACCGTCTCTGTCGCCATTATCCGCAATTCTGCAGCTTAAGAGAAAGAGATCGCTTTCACGGAAATGAGTCAGGACCTCTGCATGTGTCCGGGTGCCAAGCCATGTGCAGCAGTCTGTAAGTGAGAGATCTCTGATGAGCTGGAGAATTTCTTTTTTGTCGTCGCCATCACCGATAAGAATATGCCGGAACGCTACTCCCTGGTGCTTCAGAAGCTGCAAGGCATGATAGAGTATCGGCAAACCTTTTTTCTCGGTAAGACGGGCCACCGTCAACAGGGTATATGGCGGCAGACACTCCAGCCGGGAGCCTGCAGATTGAAAAAGACTGACGTCGATGCCGTGATAGATGCAATGGATTGGGGGGGAAGATGTCTTTCTCATTGCCTCAAGATACCTCGCATTGTAGCGGGTACAGGTAACCACAAAACGAGCCTTTTCCATCTTTTCCGTGAGCTGCTCCCTGTTTGATGTATAAATATCCTTGGCATGGGCGGTGAAACTATAAGGGATACCGGAAAGGAGTGAGGCAAACATGGTGACGGAGGTTGGGGAATGGGCAAAGTGGCCGTGAAGGTGCTCCACATGTGCCCTGTTTTTCCCCGTGAGATGTTTTTCAACCAGATAGCCGGCCTGCAAAAAATGCTTGAACGTTGCCGCCTTGCGGCTTCTCATAAAGCGCTTTAACGAAAGTTTAAATGTTTGCCCGTATCGGCGAGGTGATTTCAGAAAAAGCCTGACGTTGGGAACTATCAGCCTGAAAAAATCCTGCAGAAGGTTGGTGGGCAGGTAATGTACCTGGGCCCGAATCTGCTTTACCGACGCATGGGTGAAGTCTTCACGAGGTTGGCGCATCGGGAAAAGGGTGAGTGTGAATCCCTGGCGCTCCAGCTGGAGAATCTCGTTGGAAATAAACGTTTCCGAGATACGGGGATAGCCTTTGAGGATGTAACCCAAAGCGGGTGAAGATGTTGTGTTTGAAGTTGGTTCCAAAGTGTTCAGGTGCCTTCTGTCTTGATGGGGGTGAGATGCTGGTTTACTCTTGTGTTGCGGAGAAGATCTGCCTTTTTTCTTTCTTTGAAAAACTCGAGACGCTGCCGCATGGTTTCAAGTCCTGAAAGGGTGAATTGCTCCATAGTGTGCGTATACGTCGACCTTTCTGCAATCATGGAGGCTATTTTCTCCCGTAATATAGAAGGGGTAACCTGTGACCAGGGAATAAAGTCGATAAGATTTTTACTTTTAAGTCGTTCCGCGCGAATAAGTTGTTCCTGGCGGGGGTACTCCCGGGGGATTATCAGTGCGGGAGTATGCTGGGTGAGTATTTCGCAGATAGTATTGTACCCTCCCATGGAAATAACCAGATCGGCGGCTTTTATCAGTTCTTCCAGCTGAGAATGGAAAGGCAGGACTCTTATACCGAATTTTTCGGCACGTTTCCTCAGCTCTTCCCTCTTTGTTTTGGGGAGAAAAGGGCCTGTTATCACAACACTCTTAAAGGGAAGGGATTCAGGAAAAGTTTCGTGCATGGATATATAGTGATCCAGAACCTCGCTGCCGTCGCCACCCCCGCCGGTGGTAACGAGAATAAAGCTGTCCTGGTCCACTACTCTGAATTGTTTCCTGATTTTTCGACGCCCGGCGCAGTCGACTTCCTGGCGTGAAATATAGCCGGTGAATACGACCTTCTGTTCGATTTCATCGGGGAAAGCATACTGCTCAACAGGATTGTAGATGTCTTTATCGCCATAGACCCAGATTTCATCATAGAGGTTTTGCAGGTAGCGGTAAACCCCCTTTTTCTGCCAGTCTTTTCGGATTATTCTGCCATCATCGAGAATATCCCGCAGGCCGAGCACGGTTTTTGTTCCCGGCAACTTGTTTTTCAGCCATTTCAGCGTCGGCAGAACTTCACGTTTGAGGCCGAGGGGTTCTTTGTCGATAATAAAGAGGTCTGGGCGAAATGTTTTCGCGGTGGCTTTGATAATATCGGTTCGAATTCGAAGAGCCTGCTTGGCATCTATGCGGATTGACAAGGACTGGTAATCGTCGTTGGTTTTTTTGATCATGCCGGGGATTCGAACAAAATCCACCCGTTCTGGAAAGGGAAAGCGTCCGGCGATGGGAGAACCTGTGAGAATGAGGATATTGGTGTTTTTTTCACACAGGTGACCGGCGATGGCCATAGTACGTCGAATATGTCCAAGACCATACGTGTCATGGGAGTACATCAGAATATTATAGTCCGCCGTAAAACTCATGCCACGCCACAGGTAGATTTCACAAAACCACGTATTGAAAAGAGAGTAAATGAGAGTATATCTATACCAACTGCCTGTTGTGTATCTCAGAGCGCAGCACTTGTCAAGCAGGGTGTTGCTACTTTTCAGGCTATTGTAT
>JAZBNU010000135.1:0-18237 GCA_036350815.1 Desulfopila sp. | reverse complement strand
GTCAATGAGCCTGGTGGGGAACAGCCAGCGTTGTAATATCCGGAGAGCAACCTCATCGTGGCTGATGAAGAATAAGTCGATTTCTTTTTCTCTGTTGTGAAGGCGATTCCCTTCCAGAGCGGTAAGCAGATGAGAATATATGTTGGGGAAAGTCAGGAGCATGGCAAGTTTGCCGATGTCGTGAATCAGACCAGCTATAAACATTTCGCTTGGTGCGAGTTTGAATCGTTCTGCAAGGACCTTGGCTGCAAGGCCACAGGTGAAAGAATGTTCCCAGAAACTATCGATGCATTTTTTGTTGGCGGAGTTGAGCTCCTTGAAAGAGTTGAAAACAGCTTTCCCGAGGACAATGTTTTTTACTTCTTGAAAACCAAGCACCATCACGGCTTTTTCGAGAGAAGCAACTTCTCGCGGCAGGCCGAAAAAAGCGGAGTTGGCAATTTTGAGAATAGCGGCACACATTGATTGATCGGGAACAATGGCATGCATGAGATCATTGGCAGAACTTTCTGGATCTCCAGTTACCTGCATTACATTGGAGACTATGGCAGGTAATGACGGCAATGCGTCTATCTGGGCATACACTGCATCGAGATTTGATTTTGGCATAATTGATTCTCACTGGAGAAGAGAAGGAGTGTTTTTCCTGATATTTTTCCTGGCATTTTCGAGGTGTTTCCGGTCTATTTCCAATATACCTCTTTCTTCGATGACATCAATCAGTTTCAATACAAGAACAGGGTCAAACTGGGTACCCGCATTTTTGCTGAGTTCGGATAAGATTTCTTCAGGAGGGAGCTTTTTGCGGTAGGGCCTGTCTGTCTGCATTGCTGTAAATGCGTTGATAAGGTTGAAAATTCTCGCTCCTACAGGAATCTGTTCGCCCTGCAATCCTTCCGGGTAGCCGGTGCCGTCAAATTTTTCGCCATGATGGTAGAGGAGAATCCTTTCCTGGGAAAAATAGTCGAAGAGTTCGGTAATCTGTACGAGCTTATAAGGGAAGTCGGCAAGCGTCTCCTTTTCATTGCCCGACAGGGATCCTTTTTTCTTTAACATATCTTCATGAAGAAGGTAGCGTATAGTGTTTAAGAGTATTGCGGCATTGCTGAAGGTTTGGCAAAGATGGAGTGGAAACTGAAGGTGTCGGCTCAGGAGCGTAGTATATTCCTGGGTTTGTTTGATCAGTTTCTGCTCAGTTTTTTGCAAAACACCTTGGGCGAGTAATTGGATTGAGCGAATTGTCGAGGTTTTTGTTTTTGAGAGTATCTTGGAAACACTCTCTTGCAGCATCTTGAAATTTTGTTCATCGATATTGTATTGTTCTTTGCCGCCGGTATTGTGGGATATACACCTGTTTCGCCCTTCCGATTTTGCCAGGAAGAGCGCCTGATCTGCCATGGTGATGAGCTCTTCGTGGGATTTCGGGCTGTTTGCCTCCAGAGAGGCAATTCCTGCAGAGATTGTGACATTCCGGCTGTAACTGCCGTTGTCAAATGGTTTTCCGGCACAGGTGAGCCGCAGCTCCTCTGCTTTCTGCAGCGCAGTTTTGTTTGATGATGACGGCATGAGAACAGCAAAATCTTCGCCGCTCAGCCTGAAACACATGTCTCCCTGGCGGCTGCAGTTTGTTATTCTGGCGGAGAGTTCATTGAGCACAAAGTCGCCGAAGTCCTGTCCATATGTTTTGTTGATCTCGCTGAAATAGTCGATATTGAGAACAAGAAGCGCGAGGTCGTCTTCTTCTGTGAAGGCGGTGTTGAAAAATTCTTTGATTACGGTATTAAAGTGATGGCGATTAAAAAGACCTGTTAGGCCGTCACGGCGTGATATGAGGTCGAGGAAGGTATTGTGACCTTCAATGGACCTGTGCAGCTCGTGTATTTGTTGCTGCAGTGTACCGATTTCCTCTTTGGCCTTTTCCAGCTCTGTCGCAAGGCTGTTAAGCCGTAAGAGAAGTTTGACTTTACGATGTACCTTTTCTCGAGAAAGTGGAGCGTGCAGATACTCAATAACAAGGTTTGAAGAGGGAGTTGAACATTTCTCTATTGAGGTCTGGGTGGAATTGTAAAGAAGAATGGGGATGGTCGCAGAAATGTTCAGATCGAAATATGATGATGGTATAGCAAAGCTGTCTTGAACAAAAACAAAAAGTGAAATCGAGCGTTTGGCGAGAATTTCAGGGATGGTCTCCATTTTTTCCGTGGTGAAGACGGAGAAGCCGGAGAGATCCAGTACCTGCTGAACATCGCGGCTGTCATGGGACGTGGTGTTGAGGATGAGTATATTTGCCAAACTCGCTGTGCCCTCTGGTTGTTTAATTCCTGGAACAGAAGAGAAATCGCACCCTGCCGGAGACGGAGTGACTGTTCACCGGAAGCTCTTAGGATGATACACATCTCAGTATATATGTCCTGAGACGCAAAAGGCAAGCTAATATAGCGAGTTGTCTTGATGTTTCTTTTTGGAAGCGCCCCCCGTCCGGTTCTGTCTGTTTATTTGCCTTTCAAATGCCTTGGGTCGAAAAATGGCTGCTGCCGGCATGCTTTGGTGACAAGTGTTTTAAGTTTGGTGCGGATGGTTTTAGCTTCAGGTATGGCTGGAATGTTCGGGAGAAGTTCGGAGAGCGGTGGCGGGGGCTCGATTTGCAGCTTACGTTCCAGTTCACCGTGTGAAGTGGTATTAAAGGAGAGAGCTGCATCCCTGCTTGAATTACGGTCAAGGCTGCGCAGGAATTGTAAAATAGACTGAATATCGTTCTTACGGTAGAACAGTTGTATTTCCTGGGTAATAGTTTCGTGGTCTTCGGCAAGTTTCTGATAGGATCGGTGATACTCATGGATGTCTCTGCAGAGCTTCGTATACGCATCAAAAAACATATTATGCAGGCATCCTTTTCGAGTGAACCCTCTGATGCATTGATTGGAGAATATCCGCGATCTGGTTGGAGCAGTGTTGATGAAAGAATCCATAAAAAGGCGTTCCGGTAATCCTGTTATGGCAATGAATTCATTAATGAGGTCTTCCTGGTTCAAGAGGGTGTAGATACGAACGAGTTCGTGGCCGACGGTTTTTTCCAGTTGTCTGGATACTTCCTGGATGTTGCGGAAATACACTTCGGTGTCTGTTTCTATGGTTTTGCGGAAGCCGAAATATCTCCGGGCAATTTCTTGCTTGACCTCCAGTGCTAGAAGAGTATCTATGTTATCCATATGTGCAGGCCAGGGACAGGGCTCGTTTTCTTCCGGTTCGCCGGGAGTATTTTTTTTGACGGAGAAAAAAGCATCGGCTCAAGATGTTGTGTTGTGTCGTGCAAAATCATCGTTATGTTTTGTGTCATCGGAATAACGACGGTTACTCATCCTTTACATAGGGTACAGATATGGGATTTATTGAAACACGTCAAGATATAACTGCTTCTATCAAAGAGCAGACCGACATTGTCAAGATAATCGGTGAGTGTGTTGATTTAAAACGCAGCGGTGTCCGTTATCTTGGTTTGTGCCCGTTTCACGGCGAGAAAACACCATCGTTTTCAGTCCATGGTGACCAGCAGTTCTTCCATTGTTTTGGCTGCGGCGAGTCGGGGGATGTCTTCTCCTTTCTTATGAAATATTATAACTATGATTTTCCGACAGCGCTGAAACTCCTGGCTGATAGACTGAATATCGAGTTACCTCAAAAAACGGAAAGCCGCCGGGAAAAAGAGGAGAAGGAAAAACGTCGCCTGATGTATGGAGTGACGGAAAAGGCGGCGGCAATGTATCGTCAATGCCTTGTTGATGACACAACAGGAAGGGCGGCGCGCCACTATCTTGCAGAAAGAGGGATCCCCCTGGATATCCAGGACAAGTTCAATATAGGTTATGCTCCTGCCGTGGAGAATGCCGGCTGGAATTACCTTGGAAGCCGTCTTTCCCATGAAGATTCTCAGGTCGCTCTGCAGGTGGGGCTGCTGGTCCAAAAAGAAGGTGGAGCAACGTACGACAGATTTCGGGATCGTATCCTCTTTCCTCTTTACGATACCCAGGGAAGAATCTGTGGTTTTGGTGGCCGTATTGTTGGTGAAGGTCAACCCAAATATATGAATTCACCTGAAAGCTCTATCTTCAACAAAAGCAGGATCCTGCTGGGACTGTACCAGCAGCAGGAGGAAATACGGAAAAAACGAAAGGCCGTAATAGTAGAGGGCAATTTTGACATGATATCCCTTGTTGTAAATGGGTGCAGTCATGTTGTTGCCCCCCTTGGAACGGCACTGACATCTGCACAAATACGTCTGTTGACCAGATATGTTGAGGAAGCCGTGCTGCTTTTTGATGGAGATGATGCCGGAGTGAAAGCTGCACTGCGCGCAGCGCCCCTTTTTCTGGCAGAAAACCTTAATGCCAGGGTTGCCGTTTTGCCAAAAGGTCATGATCCGGATACCTTTGTTCGGCAAAATGGCATCAAAAGCCTTGGGATTCTGCTGGATGACGCCGAAGAATTGACGGAGTTTGTCCTGGAGAAACTGATTCAGGAGCATGGGCTTACTCTTGGAGGAAAAAGCAGAATTGCTGAAGAAATAAAGCCATTAGTGGCTGCAGCCTCTTCCTCGTTGCAGCGATCTGTAATTATATCGCATTTTGCAGAAAAACTGGGAATCGAACCGGAGAGATTAGAGCATTCACTCGGGGCATCGGAAGAAGCTGTTTTTATACCTCCTGCACCACAGCAAGTGCACAGGAAATCAGGAGGTGAGGTGCAGCCGCTTTCTGCTGCCCAAAAGAGACTGGTTGAGTTCATGATAATGAATCCTCAGTTTTTCAGGGAACTTGAGGAGAAAAACCTGAGAGAAATTCTTCAGGGGGGCGTTGGTGAAATTGTTTTCCTACAACTGCAAATGATGCTTAAGGAAAAGAGTGAAGTACAGCCCGAAGATCTTTTTTCGGCGTTACCGGAAGGACCTGAAAAGACCCTGGTTGGAAAAATATTGATAAAGGCACCGCAGTCTGCTGCTCTCAGCCAGGGAAAAAAACACGCGCAGGATAGTGGGAAAGAAGAGCTTGGTGAATTGCTGGATTGGCTTGATATCCAACATAAACGTAATATTTCCAATGCATTGACTGTGAAGATTGAAGAGGCCCAAAGAGAGAATGACTTTGCTGCCCTGGAAAAACTTCTCAATCAAAAGCAGCATATTGAAAAAGAGATGAGAAACTCAAGAGGATAGTTGTCGGAGCGGTCCGATTCTCTTTTTTACCAAATCATTACGTGGTTATTGCGCATAAAATTTTATTTGATATACTGTTTCAGCAGAAGTGGTGGAAGGTAGGCTCAGATAGCAGACCTTTTAGGGTTCTGAAGATTGATGAACACCATGGAGTACGGGGATTGAGGGGGGAATATGGTTCTTGAAGGTCAGGACAATAGAGACGAAATGGACGATGAATATGAGGACCATGAAGATGTCTCTGAAAATGAATCTGATCTTGATGATCTCACAGACATGTATGGTGCGGACGATCAAGAGCCGGTATTTTTGCCGGAAGATGTTCCCGCGGATCGCCGTTCCCGGAAAACACAGGATCGCCGTCTAGGTTATTCCGGTGATCGCCGCAAAGGCGACAGGCGGCGGATATCGAGGAGCTCCGGTAAAGATGCCAGGCATTCAGTGGACCCGATGAATATCTATCTTCGCGAAATGGGATCATTGACTCTGTTGAGCCATGAAGAAGAATTGAAGCTTGCCAGGAAAATGGAAGACGGCAAAAAAAGGATTCAGAGAGCTGCTTTCATGACTTCGCTTGCTATTCCAGCCTTAAAGCAGATTGCTGATGATCTTCAAACAGGAAGGAAAAAAGTTCATCAGGTCATCAATGGTGTGCCGGAAAACCAGCCTTCCCTGATATCCAAGGAACGGAAACTTTTTTTCAAGGCGATGCAGAGGGCTTTTGAGCTTGATGAAAAGAGAGAAAATCTAAGAAAGCAGCTTGTTGATATGCATCCCTATGATGCCCTGCAGGCTGCTGCTGTATCCCGGCAAATGCTTGCTCTTGGAGAAGAGACAGCAGCACTTTTTGAAGAGCAGAATATCTGTTTTTCGTGTGTTAATGCCATCGCTGCAGGGCTCGAAGAGTTGTCTCGACGATTCCGATTGGTGCTGATAGAAGTCCTGCAGGATTATAAACGTCATGTGAAAGATTTTGAAGCTGAATTCGATCACCAGGCATTGGAGAACAGGGTAAATTTTCAGTTTTTACAAGAATCTTGTATAGATTATCACATGCTCAGGGATGTCCTCCAGGAAATAGAATCAGGGCGTGAAATCAGCAAGCAGGCAAAAGAAGGCCTAGTGCGGGCCAATTTGCGCCTGGTAATATCAGTTTCAAAAAAATTTGTCAACAGAGGGTTGCAGTTTGCCGATTTGATCCAGGAGGGGAATATCGGTTTAATGAAGGCTGTTGAAAAGTTTGATTATCATCGGGGATATAAATTCAGCACCTATGCGACCTGGTGGATTCGTCAGTCCATAACCAGAGGAATTGCCGATCAGGGACGTACCATTCGTCTACCTGTCCATATGATTGAGACCATTAATAGACTTCTTCGTGTTTCTAAGGATTTTATGCTGGAGGAGCATAGAGAGCCGACTCCTGAAGAAATCGCTGATCAACTGGGGACTGAAGTCGCCAAAGTGAAAACTGCCCTGAAAATCGCAAAAGACGCCATTTCGCTGGACACCCCGGTAGGAGATGATGGTGAAACCTTTCTGGGTGACTTTATAGAAGACAGCGGTAAACTGGGCCCTGATGATGCTTCAATGGTTACAAGCTTGAGGGAGTGCCTGAAATATGTCATGTCCTCATTGTCCCCACGAGAAGCAAAGGTTTTACGCATGCGGTATGGTATAGACGTTGATTGTGATCACACCCTTGAAGAAGTTGGTAAATGTTTTGCTGTGACTCGCGAAAGAATCCGACAGATCGAGGCACAGGCAATTCAAAAATTGAAGCATCCTTCCCGTATTGAAGAGTTACGGGTCTTCATGATCGATCATTAAGCTCTTTTCGGGCTGATTGTTTGCTTTTGAAGGACGAGGCAGGGAAGAAGAAACCTGCTGTTCCTATTTTCCTGGCGATTGGACGCTATCTCCTGATCCGCCTTTCTTGTACTACCACCTCTGCTACCCTAAAGGAAATGGAAGATATCCTCGACTGGATGGTGCTGGGTCGTATCCCCGGGATAGGTGTTACCGGTTTCTGGACGTTGGTTGAGCGTTTCGGCAGCCCGGGCGCAGTGCTGCAATGCCCTCTGCCGCAACTCCAGGCAGCAGTCAATATGCGGAAGAATCAGCTCACGGGTCTGGTACAGAAAAATGAGATGCTGCTGCAGTGTCGGCGGGAGCTTGACGAACTGCGCCAAAAGGGCATAGAATGTATCATTCCAACGGATGACAGGTATCCGCCAAAGCTCAAAGAGATCAGCGACCCGCCGGTCCTGCTCTACGTTGTAGGGAACGTACATCTTCTGAAAAAGTGTTGCATTGCTGTTGTGGGATCACGTGCGTCAACGAGTTATGGCAGTCGTGTTGCCCATACTCTTGCCTCCAGGCTTTCAGCCTGCGGGGTTACTGTGGTTTCCGGGCTGGCCCTGGGAATTGATACAGAAGCGCATCGCGGCGCACTGGCGGCAGGTGGGAATACTGTTGCCGTTCTTGGCTGCGGCCTGGATGTTATTTATCCAAGGCAAAACAGGCAGCTTTTTGAAAAAATCGCCGCAAACGGTGCCATTGTAAGTGAGTACCCGCTTGGAACCGCCCCTGAGGGATTTCGCTTTCCCGCCAGGAATCGCATAATTGCCGGGTTGAGCAGCGGAGTTGTTGTGGTGGAGGCAGCCAGAAAATCCGGGTCACTTATCACAGCGCAGCTTGCCATAGATGAAGGCCGGGATGTCTATGCGGTTCCCGGACAGGTTGATTCCTATAAAAGTGAAGGAACGCATTGGCTTTTACAGCAGGGGGCCAAGCTGGTCCAGTCAGAAAAAGATATTCTGGAGGACCTGGGGGAAGATGCCAGGGTACCTGCTGCACAAACGGCACAGTCTAAAAAATTTACCCCGTCTCCATCTCTGGAACGTAAAGCGGAAATACTGCTGCGTTCCATAGATTCGTATCCTCTCCCCAGGGACGAGCTTATCAGAAGATCGGGATTGGAAATTTATGAATTCAGTGAGTTTTTACTTTTGCTTGAACTGGAAGGACTGGTTGAGGTGCTGCCGGGGGACGAAATTCGCCGGATACCCTGAGCCGGCTCCACCGGCAACGGACTATTTTCAGAAGGCATCCGGTGGAAAGCTGTTGTAAAGAAGGATGCCGAATATTACTTACCACAGAGGACTACAGATGCAGGAAATACAGATTGCTCCTTCAATTCTTTCAGCTGATTTTGCCAATCTCGGTAGTGAAATACGTGCAGTAGATCAGGCGGGAGCGGATGTGATACACGTTGATGTGATGGATGGCAGATTTGTCCCTAATATTACCATTGGCCCACTTGTTGTCGAAGCTGCTCGGAGAGTGACTGATAAACCACTTGATGTTCATCTTATGATAGCGGATGCTGATCGCTATATTGAGCATTTTGCCAAGGCCGGAGCCGACTGGATAAGTGTCCATGTGGAGGCTTGTCTCCATTTGCACCGAACAGTTGCGAGAATAAAAGAGCTTGGCAAAAGAGCAGGAGTCGTACTCAATCCAGCCACTTCTCTTTCGACTTTAGACTATGTATTGGAAGAAGTTGATTATGTTATGTTGATGAGTGTGAACCCAGGTTTCGGTGGTCAGTCATTTATTGCCTCTGCTTTGGAGAAGACCTGGCAGTTGCGCAGCCGGATTGAGGCCCTGGGTCTTGAGGTGGAAATTGAGCTTGATGGCGGCATCACTTGTGAAAACATCAGCATGGTTGCAGAGGCTGGGGCAAATATTTTTGTTGCCGGTTCAGCTATATATGGTTGCGAAGAATATGCGAAAATTATTGCGGAGATGAAAAAACTTGCAGGTGAAGGCAAAATGCGGCGAAAGCAAAACATATAAAACCAGTGGATTGAAACACAACATCTGAGCTCGGGCGTTTTCCGTTGAAGATGAAGATTGAGGAGAGCAAATGAAACAAAGGATTGCGTATCTCCATACACTTGCGCACACTAAACTCATGAAACTGCGAAATTATCCTTTTGATCTGCACAATGGTGCAGATGAAGAGATGAAAACGAGATTGAAAAGATATGTCTGTCGTTCACACTATTTTTCTTTGCACTACTGGGCACAACGTATTACCGATGAGGTTCTGGATGGATTGCAGGAGTTAGCGGATCAGT
Organism: Desulfopila sp.; assembly: GCA_036350815.1. Lineage (GTDB taxonomy): Bacteria > Desulfobacterota > Desulfobulbia > Desulfobulbales > Desulfocapsaceae > Desulfopila_A. The sequence goes on along the minus strand of JAZBNU010000135.1, from coordinate 8,883 downwards.
GTCGTCTCGTCGAGCAGTTCAAAGAAATGAAGGCGGGTGAAATGATGAACGCCGTTGCTGGGGTCAAAAGCGAGCAGCGTCAGGTTCTTCACACTGCCTGCCGGGATATTTTTAGTGCTGAGCCATGTCATGCCGCGGCAACAGATCAGGCTGTCAGAGAGCTCGGCAGACTCAGAGATTTTCTTGCAGGCCTTGACAGTGGTGAAATCTGCAATGAGAAAGGTGAGCAGTTTACGTGTCTGCTGCATGTCGGCATCGGCGGGTCTGATCTTGGCCCCCGTTCCGTCTATGAAGCCCTGAAAGCCTTTGGGCGGAGTGGTCGCCGGGTTTGCTTTATCTCCAATGTGGACCCCGACGATGCCGCCGCTGTTTTGCGCGGGGTTGATTTGTCACGTGCTCTGGTCTGTGTTGTTTCAAAGAGCGGTACAACGCTGGAAACATTGACCAATGAAAAGCTTATTTCTCAGGCCTATGCTGCAGCAGGACTTGAGTCACGGAAACATTTTATTGCAGTAACCGGCCTTCGCAGTCCCATGGATGACCCGGACAGGTATCTCCGGTCTTTTTATATGTTCGATTATATTGGCGGGAGATACAGCACAACATCCATGGTGGGTATGGTGACGCTCGGCTTTTATCTGGGCTACGATCAGGCCCTTGACTTCCTTCGAGGCGCTGCCAGAGTTGATTATGAGGCGGAAAACCCGGATGTGCGCACCAATCAGCCATTGCTGCTGGCCATGCTGGGAATCTGGAATCACTCGTATCTGGATATGTCCACCGTAGCGGTTCTCCCTTATAGTCAAGCGCTGCATCGCTTTCCTGCGCATCTGCAGCAGTGCGATATGGAAAGCAACGGCAAATCGATCAACAGGGCCGGAGATGTGATTGAACACATGTCGGGGCCAGTGGTGTGGGGGGAGCCCGGAACCAATGGACAGCATGCTTTTTACCAGCTCCTTCACCAGGGCACGGAGGTGGTTCCCTGTGAATTTATCGGTTTTCGACGGTCACAGTATGAGGAAGATATTCTGGTTGATGGAACTTCTTCGCAGCAGAAACTTGTGGCAAATCTGTTGGCTCAATCAACAGCGCTGGCCTGTGGCAGGAGAAGTGATAACCCCAACACCTTTTTTCCAGGGAACAGGCCAAATAGTATTTTATTGGGCGAAAGGTTGACTCCGGAAGTCATGGGGGCTCTTCTGGCGTTTTACGAAGCCAAAATCGTTTTTCAGGGATTTTCCTGGAATATCAACTCATTCGACCAGGAAGGCGTGCAGCTGGGCAAAGTTCTTGCGACACGGCTCCTGGAGGAAATGAAGAGTGCTGAAAGGAAGGGGCAAAGTCTGGAGCGTGAAATTCTCAAAACTGCCGAAATGGTATAGTTTGCGGGAAACAGAAGGCTGAATGGTTGTTCATTTTGTGCAAAGTTCTTGCACTGTTTTTTGTTGACAAAAGCGTTATACAAAGATATTCTCACCGGCTGAATGATTATTCATTGGTTTATTGTTTCTTGATGTTTTGGGGTTGCGGAGGTTGCCGCAAAATGTCTGAAAACAGGTGAAGGCTCTGGTTATGTAACGGTCCAGTTCTTTTCCACTCCCCGGTTTTGAAACGAAATTCGTCAATAAAAAAATTATTTCATTTGGTTAAGGTTGCAGTATTAACAGTAATTCAAAGGAGGAAATCATGGCTAAACGTGAGACACCCTTGTTGGATCAATTGGAGACCGGTCCATGGCCGAGCTTCGTTACCGACATTAAGAAGCAGGCCGAAACGAAGCCTGAGTGTTGGGACATTCTTGGTATTCTTGAATTGTCTTACAAGGATAGAATCACCCATTGGAAACACGGCGGTATTGTAGGTGTTTTCGGGTACGGCGGCGGTATTGTTGGTCGCTACGCTGACGTTCCCGAGCAGTTCCCAGGAGTTGAACACTTTCATACAATTCGTGTTGCCCAGCCCGCATCTAAATATTATTCGACAGAGAATCTTCGCCAGTTGATGAGTCTGTGGGAGAAGCATGGATCCGGTATGACAAATTTTCATGGTTCCACTGGAGATATCATTCTTCTTGGCACCCGAACAGAAAATCTCGAACCTTTCTTCTGGGATCTGACCCACGACATGGGCCAGGATCTTGGCGGTTCTGGATCCAACCTGCGCACTCCGGCGAACTGTGTCGGTATGTCTCGTTGCGAATGGTCATGTTACGACACGGAAGCAGTATGTCACCATCTGACTATGCATTACCAGGATGAGATTCATCGCCCTGCTTTCCCTTATAAGTTCAAGTTCAAATTCTCCGGCTGTCCAAATGACTGTGTTGCCGCCATCGCCCGTTCCGACGTCTCCGTTATCGGAACCTGGAGAGATGAAATTCGCATCGATCAGGCTGCGGTAAAAGAATATGTCGCCGGCAATTATCCTTCAAACGGTGGTGCCCACAGTGACAGAGACTGGGGTCCTTTTGATCTGAAAAAAGAAGTTATTGACCTTTGCCCGACCAACTGCATGTGGATGGAAGGTGATGAGCTGAAAATTGACGATAAGGAATGTACCCGCTGTATGCATTGCATCAACGTCATGCCACGGGCTCTGCGTCCAGGTGCTGATAAAGGCGCAACCATCCTGGTAGGTGCCAAGGCTCCTATTCTCGATGGTGCACAGTTCTCCACCCTGCTGGTTCCCTTTATGAAAATTGAACAAGAAAATGAGTTCGAAGAGCTCATTGATTTCATAGAGAAGATTTGGGATTACTGGATGGAAGAAGGGAAAAACCGTGAACGTGTCGGTGAAACCATGCAGCGTGTTGGCCTGCCGACTTTCATCAAGGTTATGGAACTGGAGCCGATTCCACAGATGATCAAAGAACCTCGCTCAAATCCCTACGTCTTCTGGAATGAAGAAGAGGTTGAAGGTGGATTCGAACGTGACATTGATGAGTTCCGTGCACGTCACGCTGCGTAACAGTGGAATTAATTGAAGTAATTTTTAAAAACATATAAGGAGATTTCTATCATGGGTTATAATCCAGAAAAGCCGATGGAAGGAAGAATATCTGATCTCGGTCCACCACATTATGAGCAGTTTTTTCCACCTGTTATTAAAGCTAACAAGGGAAAATGGCTGTATCACGAAATCGTGAAGCCCGGTGTCTTGATGCATAAGTCGGAAACTGGTGACGAAGTATACTCCGTCCGTGTAGGTAGTCCTCGCCTGGTATCCGTAGAGTACATCCGTGAAGTATGCGATATCGCAGATAAACATTGTGATGGCTTCCTGCGTTTCACCACCAGGAACAATATCGAGTTCATGGTTGATTCAAAAGATAAAGTTCAACCGCTGCTTGAGACTCTTGCAAGTTACGGCAACGGTACCAAATACCCTGTCGGTGGTACTGGTGCAGGTGTCACAAATATTGTTCATACCCAAGGCTGGGTCCACTGTCATACACCTGCCACAGATGCTTCAGGTGTTGTTAAGGCGGTCATGGATGAGTTGTTTGATTATTTTGGCTCCCATAAGCTTCCGGCGCAGTGTCGAATTGCTCTGGCATGCTGTCTCAACATGTGTGGTGCGGTCCACGCTTCCGATATCGCCATTCTTGGTGTGCATCGCAAGCCGCCGATGATTGATCACAAGCGCATCACCGGTGTATGCGAATTGCCGCTTGCCATCGCTTCCTGTCCTCTTGGTGCGGTAAAGCCGGCCAAAGCAGAAGTTGACGGCAAAGAGATCAAAACAGTCAAGGTAACTGTTGAACGCTGTATGTTCTGCGGTAACTGCTACACCATGTGTCCCGCTATGCCAATGGCTGATCCGGATGGTGATGGTATTGCAATTTTGGTTGGCGGTAAGGTCTCCAACGCGAGATCTGCGCCAAAGTTCTCCAAACTGGTTATTCCTTTTCTGCCGAACAATACTCCACGATGGCCTGAGACAGTAGAAGCCATCAAGAAGATCCTTGAGGCATACTCAGCAGATGCGAAAAAATATGAGCGTCTTGGTGAGTGGGCAGAGCGAATCGGTTGGGAGCAATTTTTTGAGAAATGTGATATACCGTTTACTGAAAAGAGCATCGACGACTATCGCCTTGCGTACGACACCTGGCGTACTACAACGCAGTTCAAGTACACAAGCCACATCAAGTAATTAAGCGTGATAATCCGGACTACATCGGTTGGCGGTGTAGTCCGGCACTGAGATGCTTTCTTCTATAATTCTTTAAAGGAGATTACCATGGCCTTAAGTAAAGATGAGCTCAAAGCAGCAATACTGGAGAAAGCGACAACATCTCCAAAACCACAACTCTATATTAAAGATTTTTACAAGTGCGATCCCGAGGCCAAACCTCGAGAAGTGAAAAATCTTGCCAACGAAATGGTGCGAGAGGGAAAATTGATGTTCTGGTCTTCCGGTTCAACAACCATGTATGCCGTTCCTTCACGTATTCAGAACGAAGAGAAGTAATAGCAGCAAAACGTTTACACGCTGTTCAAGCATGTTATATTGAAAGTGTAGGGCCATCCGGGTTCTGCACTTTTTTTATTTCAGGGGTTTCAATGTCTTCTCGAGTTCATCTGTTCCACAGGCTCCCTTCCACGAATACATCAGCATTTCAATTTGCGCTGCAAGGAGCGTCCCACGGAGATGTTGTCCGCGCAAATACTCAGACCGAGGGGCGCGGCAGGCTGGGGAGAGAGTGGCAGTCTCCGCCTGATAAGGGCCTCTATTTCTCAATTATTGTACGACCTCGCCTCAGCAGAGATGATTATCCCACATTGACGATGACTGCAGGTGTAGCTATTGCCTCTGCTATTACAAGACATTACGGCCATGTGGCCGCATTGAAATGGCCTAATGATATTTTTCTTTCTGGAAGAAAGTGTGGCGGCATTCTTTGTGAAGCATCTTTTCAGGGTGATGAAAGAGAAAAATGGTTTGCTGTTATTGGTGTTGGTTTGAATGTCCTGGCAGAGTCTGAAGATTTTCCTGTTTCTTTGCAGGAAACCGCTACCTCGCTCTTTATCGAGACCGGCCGTCGTGTAGTGTTGGATGAGCTTTTTTCAGATATCTACAGAGAAGTGCTTGAACACGTTGCCATTCTGGAGAAGGAAGGTTTTGCCCCTCTTCTCGAACAATGGAAAACCTATGACTTTCTTGCTGGAAAAATTCTGCAATGGGTAACAAACTCAGGAGAAATAGTGCTGGGACGTTCTGAAGGTCCAGATATCTCAGGCAGGTTGCAGGTAAGGGATAATGAGGGATTTCTCCATCAAGTAGTTTCTGGGGATGTTTCTCTGGTGAAAAAATGATAATCTCATTTCATTACCAGTGACGCTGTCAACACGCACTCAGCTTCATTGGAGATGAGTGCGTGCTGCATTTATTGTACAACTAGAAATTTTATCTAGCAGCTTTATCTAGTAGCGATAATAGTCCGGTTTGTAAGGGCCTTCAATTTTGACGCCGATATAATCAGCCTGCTCTTGTGAAAGGGTTGACAGGTGGGCACCAATTTTTTCAAGATGGAGCTTGGCTACCAGCTCATCTAACGCTTTGGGAAGAAAGTAGACTTTCTTTTCGTAATTACTACCATTTTTCCATAACTCTATCTGAGCCAGCACCTGGTTTGTAAAAGAGTTGCTCATAACAAAACTTGGGTGACCGGTGGCGCAGCCGAGATTGACAAGACGTCCCTCAGCAAGAATAATTATCTTTTTACCGTCGGGGAAAGTGACGTGATCGACTTGAGGCTTGATAGTATCCCACGACAGGTCCCTTATTCCGGCAATATCAATTTCCGAGTCAAAATGGCCGATGTTGCATACAATCGCCTCATGGGGCATGCGTTCCATGTGCGCACGGGTGATTACTTTCAGGTTGCCGGTACAGGTGACAAAGATATTGCCGAGTGGTGCAGCTTCTTCCATGGTGACGACCCGGTAGCCTTCCATCGCAGCCTGTAGCGCACAGATGGGATCAATTTCAGTTACAAAGACGTTGGCCCCCATACCTTTAAGGGCCTGAGCACACCCTTTGCCGACATCGCCATAGCCGACAACAACAGCGTTTTTTCCAGCTATCATAACATCTGTTGCGCGTTTTATCCCGTCTATGAGTGACTCACGACAGCCATAAAGGTTGTCAAATTTAGATTTGGTTACAGAATCATTGACATTAAAAGCGGGGCACATCAGTGTACCGGCTATTGCCATTTCGTTAAGACGATGAACTCCTGTAGTGGTTTCTTCACTGATGCCGACGACGTTATGCATCTCATCTTTGTACTTTTGATGCATCACAAGAGTAAGATCACCTCCGTCATCAAGAATCATGTTAGGCCGCCAGTTGTCTGGTCCAAAGATAGTCTGGTCAATGCACCACCAGAACTCTTCTTCATTTTCCCCTTTCCAGGCAAAGGTAGGTATGCCGGCAGCTGCCATTGCTGCAGCGGCGTGGTCTTGTGTGGAAAAGATATTACAGGAGGACCACCGAATATCTGCACCTAATGCAACAAGGGTTTCCATCAGGACGGCGGTTTGAATTGTCATGTGAAGGCAGCCGGCAATGCGGGCTCCCTTGAGTGGTTGTTCATCACTGAATTTTTCGCGCAAAGCCATAAGACCAGGCATTTCAGTTTCAGCGATTTCGATTTCTTTTCGCCCCCAGGCGGCAAGAGAGATATCGGCTACTTTGTAATCGTTTGAAGACATTGTCATCGTTAAACCTCAAATATGAAAAGAATAAACACACAGTTTTGCAGAACTGTTGAGTATAAGAGCAAAGATGTATTTCGCTTGTCTCTGTTTTTATAAACCGGCAGCATCTTTCAATTGCATTGCTTTGTCAGTTTTTTCCCAATGGAATTCTGGAAGCTCCCGGCCGAAATGACCGTATGCTGCAGTCTTTTTGTAGATTGGCCTGAGGAGATCAAGCTGCTGAATGATAGCTTTGGGCCGTAAATCAAAACACTGGGTTATGGCTTTCTTTATGGCGTCATCTGAAATTTTACCAGTTCCAAAGGAGTTAACGTTAATTGAAACGGGATTGGAAATACCAATGGCATAAGCTATCTGTACTTCGACCTCGGAGGCGATTCCGGCAGCAACAATATTTTTAGCAACATAGCGTCCCATATAGGAAGAGGAGCGATCGACTTTTGATGGGTCTTTGCCGGAGAAGGCACCACCGCCATGGGATCCTTTTCCACCGTAGGTATCAACGATTATCTTTCTTCCGGTGACACCGCAGTCACCTACAGGGCCGCCTATTACAAACCTTCCGGTGGGATTGATGAAATACTTGGTGTTGGCGTCAATCATTTCAGCCGGTAGAACAGGTTTGACGATTTCTTCAATAACAGCCTCTTGCAAATCTTTATAACTGATGGATTCATCGTGCTGAGTGGAGAGGACTATGGCTTCGATGCGTTTCGGGCTATTATCCTGATATTCGATGGTAACCTGACTTTTTGCATCGGGACGGAGCCAGGGGAGTTTGCCTTCCTTTCGAACAACAGACTGCTGTTTGGTTAAGCGGTGGGCAAAAGTAATCGGCATGGGCATCAGGACACTGGTTTCATCTGAGGCGTAACCGAACATGAGCCCCTGGTCGCCGGCGCCTTGGTCGAGATCTACCCCACTGCCTTCATTAACCCCTTGAGCAATATCGGAAGACTGTTTGTCAATCGATGTCAAAACTGCGCATGATTGCCAGTCAAATCCCATATCTGAAGAATCATAGCCGATATCACGGATGGTGTGCCTGACAACTTCAGGCATGTCAACCCATGCGTTGGTGGTGATTTCGCCGGCGATTATAGCCATTCCTGTAGTTACCATGGTTTCGCAGGCAACCCGGGCGTTTTTGTCCTGAGTCAAGATGGCATCAAGAATGGCATCTGAAATCTGGTCGGCAACTTTGTCAGGGTGGCCTTCTGAGACTGATTCAGATGTGAAAAGATAGTTAGACATATGTCGACTCCAAAAATGAATGCGTTGTGTTTACATGAAAATAATCAAGATGGCTACGTTATGAGGCTCTGTAATGAGGTGCATCCGTTGGTCATCCGCTTTGAAAAGGTATTCCGCTGTGTCACATAATCAATACCAAAAATTTAACGATTATTGAAAACGTAATTTTATATATTAAAGCATTATTATCGTTGGTGCCATCAGGAAAATGGCTCAAAATTGATTTAAAGCTTTTTTTTTACGTGGTATGGCAGTAAAAAAACCTGGTACATGTCTTGATCATGATTCCTGAATGATTACGATAGTGGCAGTTTGCCTGGAAATTATCCGTTTTTGTTAAATTCTTCAGGAGACGACATAGTGGATGGGCAGTATTTATTTCGGAGTAATTCTTATTAGAATTGCAGGAGCAAGGCAGTGAAGTTTCCCTTTGCAAAGGTTAAAATTTTCAGGAAAAAGGTTTCTCATGTCCATAGAAGAAGCGCGGAATGTTCTTTCTATTGAAGAGCAGGGTCTTGCTGCTGTTCGTCAAAAAATTGGTGCTGAATTTGATCAGGCCATTGAGTGTATTCTTAAGTGCCCCAGCCGTGTAGTAATTACTGGTATCGGAAAGTCCGGGATCATCGGACAAAAAATCGCTGCAACTTTAAACAGCACAGGAACACCTGCGTTTTTTCTCCATCCAGTGGAGGCGATGCACGGAGATCTTGGGATGGTTGCCTCGTCGGATGTGATAATTGCTATCTCATATTCGGGTAAAACAGTTGAACTCAATCTACTGTTGTCTAATTTGAAGGAAAGGGGTGTCGTTGTCATTGCCATGACAGGAGGGCTTGCATCACCGCTCGCCATGGCTGCTGATGTTGTGATCGACATTGGTATTCCTAAAGAAGCCTGCCCTCTT